>JAGLZA010000099.1 GCA_023131835.1 Caldifarciminota bacterium | reverse complement strand
CTGAGGCCCCGCTCCATTAGCATTGTGCCCATTGCACCGTCTGCTACGAGTATCTCACCTTTCTTTAACCGCTCAAGTAACTTTTTCATTTTTGGCCACGGTTTCTTCACGGTTAGGATTTAAGATAAAATATTGAATAGCCACGGTTTCTTCACGGTTAGGATTTTTTTATACATTACAAAATTAATCGTTTATAATCAACTTTATCTTTTCCAAAATTAGCCAGAAGAGCGATCTTCAATCCTGTAGATTTTAGATATGAAATAACTTGAACCTGATGAACTGGATGAAATTCTGCTACTGCTTTTAACTCTACAAGCACTTTATCCTCGAGTACTAAATCAAGTCGGTGTTCACCAACCTTTTTATTGCGGTAGAATATCTCAACAATCCTTTCTTTCTCGCACTTTAAACCCATATCCTCAAATTCTATTACAAGAGCATTTTTGTAGATAGATTCAAGATAGCCGGGGCCTAAGGCATAATGGACTTCATGGAATGCTTGAATAATCTTTCCTGTCAATTCTTTATGAACCAATTTTATTTCTTTCGGTTTCACTATTCCTTTCCGTGGCCATTAAGAAACATTTTCTTATTTTAACCGTGTCTTTTCCGTGGCCAATTTCTCACTTTTCATTTCTCACAAGTTTTTTCACGGCCTCCACCGCATTGGCACTATCATAACCGTATGCATCCGCTCCTATCTCTTTAGCATATTCTTCTGAAACCGGAGCTCCGCCAATTATTGTCTTTATTCTGTCGCAAAGGTCTTCTTCTTTAAGAAGATCCAAAACCCTTTTCATAACTGGCATTGTTGTTGTGAGAAGAGCAGACATACCTATAACATCAGCGTTTTCTTTCTTCGCAGTCTCTATAAATTTCAGAGGTGAAACATTGTTGCCAAGGTCAATAACCTCAAAGCCTGCGCCCTTCAACATAATGCCCACAAGATTTTTTCCAATATCATGCAGATCCCCTTGAACCGTTCCCATAACCACCTTTCCAATAGAGGGTATCCCTTCTTTGATAAACATTGGTTTCAATATAGCCATTCCCGCATGCATTGCCTTTGCGGCAAGAAGTACTTCAGGAAGGAAGATTTCATGAACCTTGTACTTTGCACCTATTATATCCATACCCTGAATCAGACCCTTATCGAGTATCTCTTTTGGAGGTATTTTTTCTTCTATTGCCTGCTTCGTAAATACAGATACCTTTTCATCGTCACCCAACTGTAGCTTTTCCGAGATTTCTTTTAATATATCCATTATATTCCGCCTTTCTTGTTCGTATGCTTTGATTCTCGAAACAAAGACCTTATCCTATCCCTACAGAAGTGAGTTTTGCATTGGCTGCAGAAAGGGTAAGAATCCCTGAAGTTATGTATCTCTTTTTCACCGACAACTATTACACCGGATATTGATTTCAATGGTTTCATTAGATAACTACTGAGCAGTGTGATGTTAATATCCTCTGGGTTAAGAAATTCAAATAATTTTTTCTGGCCACTCATATGCCATCCGCAATAACCCGGACTATATCTTAATATACCTGCTGATGGACTGATTTTCCCCCTTTTTGAGAGGAGGTTAAAAAAAAGGTTTTCGATACTATCTGCTGCCTTATCGATTCCTGCCGAAGCAACGGAATCTAACATACTTCCCAGGGCAAACTCGTTTACTTTGAATAATTCGTCTATTTTTTGA
Organism: Caldifarciminota bacterium; assembly: GCA_023131835.1. Classification (GTDB taxonomy): domain Bacteria; phylum Hydrothermota; class UBA3072; order UBA3072; family UBA3072; genus JAGLZA01. The sequence continues at coordinate 64,995 of JAGLZA010000099.1, read as the reverse complement.
CTTACTATATTGCCGATTGTAAGGACAAAAAGAGCCAGATTATCCGCTTTTCTGAAGATTTCATCAAGAGGTGTTTTCTTTTCATTTAAGCCTTCGCCTGAATAGACGACTTCAAATTCAGGTATAGATATCTCTGAAACGATGCCTTTTGGATGAGAAGTTTCAAGAAAAAGGTCCATTGCCCTTTTGAAGAGTATCTCTGTTTTTTTAGATGGTTCTATATCAGGAGGGATACACTGATTCTTTAAGACCTCGTTTCTGTCCGGCTTTACATCATTAACTCTAATTTCGATAATCTCTCTCACTATGTTCTCTTCCTCTGTGGTTAACGCATTATCCGGGTTTTTTAGGCAGTCTCTCCATTCCATAGTGATGAGCCTCCTTCTCCATTAGTTTTGTCAATTCCTTCTTTGTGCTGTCAGGAAGTCTTGAAGGCGTATAATCTTTAATTAATTTTTCCACCTCACTATGTGCCCTTTGTAAAAGAGTTAAACTACCTTCCGCCTGCCATCTTGTTCTATTTGCCCGGTCGATTATTGGTCCGGGAAAATAAAATACTTCTCTGAGATATTTCCGGGTATGTTCTGATATAAGCAGATGTTGAACCTTCTTTAATTCCTCAAATCTTGGAAGAGAAGGGAAATCTTCTTTAGGTTCAATGCCTTTTATCATATGAAGAACCATACCACAGATTTCATTATCGAGGACAAGTTTTTCAAGGCTCTGACAGCTTTCAAAATCGAGCATTCCAGGCCCTGATATATTGTTTATGCCGGAGAGGGCAGCCAGGGTTGCTCCCACCCCCGATTCGAGTCCTGCCTGTGCATCGAGCTGTTTAGAATCGCTGAGTGATATATAAGCCTGGGTCGGAATGCCTAAATATTTTCCAATCTCGTTATATGCACAGTCTATCATCTCTGTCTCTACAGCACCCATAGGGGTTGTCTCATATCGGACATCAAATATGGCAGGAGACCCGCCGTAAAGCACAGGAGTGCCCGGGTTGGTAAGCTGACTTATTACAACACCACTCAGGGTTTCAGCAGTATGCTGCACCAATGTCCCGACAAGGGTGACAGGCGCTATGAATCCTGATAAAGGCATAGAAATAAATTCTATCGGGATTGAGAAATGGGCGCAGTCAACAAGATTTTGAGATGTTACATCACTCCATTTTAGCGGTGAAGTAGGACAGCAGGAGAATATCGTGAGAGGTTTTACCTTGAGTTCATCTTTTGTCCCACGAATTGTAAGTTGAAATTCTTTCATAATATTGAATGCTTCGATAGTAAATGCTCCGGTGACAACCGGCTTTTCACAATAGAGGAGGCTCAGGTAGAGGCGATAACTATCCGAAATATTTTCAGGTACATCAGCTGGTATGAATGCAGTGCTCTGGGAAGCGATGTTATTAAGTTTGCTTATAACCTTTGCATACCTGATATAATCCCCAGTTTTTGGTTTGCGTATCTTTTTAGAACTATAGTCCAGGATATTCAGTGCAGCGGAGCCGGGTGTGAAATAAACATTATATCCAGAAAAATCGTGTGTTTCATTACCGAGAACATCATAGAGTTTAAAGGAACGTGGAACTGTTTTCAGTGCTCTGTCAATAATCTCATCGGTAAAAAGAACATAGTATCTATCCATTTCCACTTTTGCTCCATAATCTTGTAACATAGAAAGGATATTCTTGTTATGGATTTCCACTCCGAGGTTGCAAAGAACATCCCTTGCTTCTGAAATTATCCTTTCTATAAGTTCATCACTTAAGAATCTTACAATCGGCCTCATTCTACACCCCTTTTTAGATATCTGAAAAGGATCCATTGCTTTAAGGTCATTTTGATGGCGCCAATAAATGTAGGGCGATATGCAGTTCCATTCTCACAAACCTTCATCAACCCTTTCTGCTCCTGGTAATTTAATACTTCCCTGTTGACTCTCTCGAACTCATAAATATAGTTAAAATTACTCATATCTCTATATGCACGCTTTTCTTTTAATTCTTCAACTGCTGATAAATGATTTTTGAGTAGTTTTCTTAGATTATCAATTTTTACTCTCCGCATAATCATCCGTTCGGGAGGAATAAGAGATGAAGAGTTTTTTGCATTGTATGTAGATATCACATATCCATCTTTGAATTCGCAAGAAAATTCTGTGTAGCAACCTTGCATTCTTTCGTTAATTAAACAATATACCTCTGCCCTGGTTTCAATCTCCGGGTTAACCATAATTCCTATATAGATAGTAGATGAAGGGTTACCAGTATTTTTATGCCTGAAATAAGAGATATGAGAAAATCCCAATGAAGGCAATTCAGAATATTGATTCGAAAAGTAGATTTTGCACTTCAGAGGGATTTCACTTTCATCACATACATTTATATTATGTTTAACATTCTGTTTTAAAGTCAGGTAAACAATTGGAATACCCAGTATTAAAGGTGCGAGAAGCCAGAATAGAAATACTATTAATATTATTAAAAGGAATGTCATATATACCTCCTCTGTTCTTTGATGCGACGACGATTATCTCTATGCCTTTGTTATTGTAATTACAATATTTCTTCTATCTCGTGGGCCATCGAATTCACATAGGAAGATGTTTTGCCATGTTGAAAGCCCCAGATTACCTTCTATTATAGGAATTGTCTCACTGGGTCCTACGATTCCAGCCTTGAGATGTGCATCCCCGTTTCCATCCTGGACATCGTGTTTCCAGACTCCCCTGGGTATTAATTTTTGCAGGAGGTCAACAACATCCTGTTGTACACTCTCGTCCCAGTTTTCCTGTATCATAATACCTGCTGTGGCACCTTGAACATACGTATTGACATAACCCGTATTGATATGGGATGATTCGACATAAGCTCTAACCTGCTCTGTTATATCGTAGAGTCCCTCCCGTTTATCTGTAGTTATTGTTATAATCTTCTGCATCCTTTTTAATACCTCCGGAATAAGATATAAAAGTGTTTTTAATCTGTCAAGGTATTTGTGTCTCCACACTACCCCATTTTTTCACCACAGAGGGCACAGAGAACTAAAGAGCCCAACCACTCCCCTTAAATTTTATGTGTTTTAGAGGACACAGAGATAGTCGCTTCGCTCCAATGCAAAATGAAGATTGTTCACCACAAAGACACAAAGGACACAAAGAAAAATAATGTTTTTGTTATCACCTCTCCACCCAACCATTTATCCGCAGATTTTGGAGTAGCAGAGTAAACTCTGCGTTTTTTGGGATGACGCGAAACAAGTTTTGCTACTCCTTTCCCGCTCCAGTGAAAAAAAGTTATTGACTTTTACTTATTTTTGGTATATACTATTACATTATATAATTTTAATCTTTGAAAACAGGATAAGTATTTAAAAGTAGCGGAAAATGTATAAAAAAAAGGAGGTGCGTAAATGAAGACATTTCGAAAATTGTTATGTTACTCAATTTGCATCCTGTTATTATTACTTGTCCTCGCTCCGGTTAACTTAAAAGGTGCTATCTACACAGTGATAAACACAAATGACACAGGGTTAGGGAGTCTAAGAGATGCAATAAATTCAGCTAACTCTAATCCCGGCTATGATACAATAGATTTTTATATTACACCTTCGGGACCATACACCATATTTCCTCAATCCCAACTCCCTCCACTTATTGACCCGGCTGGCGTTCTTATCGATGGATTAACACAACCCACTGGAGCCACCCCTGGAAGTAATCCTCCGGCTACATTAATTCTTCTTATAGAGATTGACGGAATCGCTGCTGGTCCAGTCCGTGGCATATGGATTATGTCTGACAACAACCGGATTCAGGGACTTATAATCAATAATTTTGAGAAGGACGGGATTTCTATCGAAGCAGGACCTATGCAGGATGCGAGTTATAACCAGATATACTGGAACATTATCGGTATGGATCCGCCAGGATTAGGGCCTAAAGGGAATGGTCGCGTTACTGACAGCCTCTGGGCAGGTATTCGTATCTACAATGTACCTGCTGAGATTACTTCTATAGCTTATCACAATGAGATTACAGAAAATCTCATTTCGGCAAATTACGCTGAAGGGGTTGCTGTGATAGGCCCCAGGCTCCCTGGCGATGTAGGCTTTACCGATGTTTTCCGCAATTACATCGGCACTGATATTAACGGAATGGCGGATCAGGGTAATATTCATGAGGGGGTATGTCTGTGTGAGGGTACCCATGATAATGTTGTGGATGATAACCTTATCTCCGGTAATGATTACGATGGTGTTGGTATCCAGGGATACAACAATGAGCCCTTTCCTGCTCCTCCTATTCAAACACGGTGGAACCTGGTTATGAATAATATTATCGGATTAGCGATAGATTTGACAACTCCATTACCCAACAATTTCCATGGTGTTGCTGTTGGCGAGTATGGACCTTCCCAATGGGGTTGTGCTGATATGAACCAGATTGGTCCGTACAACATAATCGCCCACAATGGAGGGGACGGAGTTGCCGTATGGGAAGATTTTATCGACAATATTAACGCTGATGAGAACTTGATTACTCTAAATTCGATCTATGACAACAATGGACTGGGAATAGACCTGCAAAATAACAGTGTGACCTTCAATGACCCTGCTGATCCAGATTCTGGCCCAAACCAGGAACTCAATTTCCCTGTGATCGATTCTGCTTATTACAGCGCTACATTCACGACAATTGCGGGTACAATTGATATAGATACAGATCCCACACAGGCTATTGTAGAGGTCTTTAAGGCAATACCAGACCCAACAGGCTATGGGGAAGGGGCGATATATCTGGGTTCAACCAGTCCGGTTGCTTCAGGTGACTGGAGTATTGTAGTTACGGGAGTTAATGTTGGTGATACTGTAACAGCTACAACATCCGATATGTACTACAACACATCTGAATTTTGTCTGAATGTTCCCATAGGTGTGTCTGGTGTAGAGGAAAGAGATATTAGTGAACCCTTCTTCTCTGTCTATTCTAATCTGATTACTGCGAAAAGTCCAATCGACCTCTTACTCTCCAGGAGCGGACTCGTAGATATTTCCCTGTATGATGTGAGCGGCAGATTGGTGTATCATCTTGGGCCAGTTCGCTGGGATGAAGGCAACCACTCGGTTTTCTTCAACCTATCAAGGGCTGGGATTTACTTCCTTGAACTCAAACTCGACAGGCATCTCATTGGTAGAACCAAGTTGGTGATAGTTAAATAGTTTTTTAACGATAAAGCCCGAGATAGACTTCCAGTAGGGGCGTTCAACTGAACGCCCCTACCTCTTTCTCCTCTGTGTCCTTTGCGTCTCTGGGTGCGTTGCACGCAGGCAGGCAAAAATTGCAAAAAAAGAAGGGTCCAAGAGTTCTATCGAAGTATTATAAAGATTTAGTGGAGTAGCAGACCCTGGTCTGCGTTTTTTTGTAAGCGCGAAACAAGTTTCGCTACTCCAATATTGTGACATTCCTACATTAAATCGTAGGGGCACGGGGCTCCGTGCCCCTACGAACAACAGACTAACTGACCAACTCGCTAACCGACCAACACACTATTTTCTCTGTGCCCTCTGTGGTAAAAAAAGGGGGGGGTAGTGTCTCCTCTGAGTCCTCTAAAACACAAATTTTAAGGGGGGAGTGGTTGGGTTCTTTAGTTCTCTGTGCTCTCTGTGGTTAAAAAGGGGGGTGGGAAGGGAATCTGTTAACCTTGACGTTACATCTAAGTTTGTATAAAATAAAGATATGGAAACTATAGAAGCAATAAGGGCAATCTTAGAGAAAGGAAATGTTGTTGCTATGACCGGAGCCGGGATATCCCAGGAGAGCGGAATACCCACATTTAGAGGGAAGGGTGGTATATGGGAGAGATATAACCCTGCGATATATGCAAATGTTGCCGGTCTTTTCGGAGTGTTTCTCACCAAACCGTACAGAATGAGGGATTTCATCCTTGAGTTTTACGAGACTATTCATAATGCAAAACCTAATAAAGCCCATTATATACTTGCAGAAATGGAAAAAAGGGGAATCTTAAATTCTATTATCACCCAGAATGTAGATAATTTGCATCAGGAAGCAGGGAGCAAAAACGTTATTGAACTTCATGGAAATATGTTAAGATTCAGATGTACGAAATGTATGAAGGAGAATAAATTCGATGAAGAAGACTTGGAAGAATTTATCTATAGACTCAAGAGAGCGTCAAGGCTTCAATTAATAAGGCTGATTTTTCCTAAATGTGATTGCGGTGGTAGATATAGACCTGATGTAGTACTTTTTGGAGAATCACTGCCGCAGGATGAGTTCGGGCGAGCATATGTGGAGGTTGAAAATTCAAACTCTTTACTTCTTATTGGCACTTCAGGGATTGTGTATCCGGCTGCCTCTCTGCCATTTTATGCAAAAGAGCATGGGGTAGCAATTATTGAAATAAATCCTTCTCCTACTGCGCTTTCTCATATAGGAGATTATACAATACTGGAGAAAGCAAGCATAGCAATGCCTAAAATATTTGAATTTCTCACCCCACCCATTTAACACCTTCTTCTCAGAAAATTCTTAAAACCCTTCTTTTATCTTCATTGCTTCCCAAAAAGTTCGATCGCTAATGAACAATAACCACTTTTTTCCACAATTTCATCTTCGGTATGGAAATGAAATAAACGCCAGTAGACAAGTTTTTTACATAAATTTTCCCATCTCCGTTTATATCCTTTTTTAAAATCCTTCTACCTGTTACATCGAATAGGGAGATTGAACATTTTTCTATGCCTTTTAGAGTTATATAATCAACTGCTATTAAGGAGTGCATACCATCTAAATTTTCTTCTTTAATGCCCTGGGATTCTATAAAATCGAGGTAAAAACATCCATCGGTAAAGATTCTTCTATTTGAAGTGGGATAGATATAATTTATTTCCATCGTGCTTTCTGGTCTTTTGCCATATGCTACCAGATATGCGGAGTCAGGCTTACAGACATCGTATACATATATTTGTGAAGGATAAGACCGTTTGCAGATGTAAATGCTATCCCCCCTGAATTCACCTTCTCCTGAAGGTAATGTGGTTAGCAAAACTGGAGAGTCTATTTGTGCCACTGAATATAGTTCTCCGTTTGAGAGAAATAGTATTGAGTCCTTCAATGCATTACTATAGGCATCACCGAGATCTGTTATAACGAATGGATTTGTTTTATCACTGAGGTTCAAAATTTTATCTCCGATAAATCCTGTGGTATCCCTTAAGTTTATATTTCCCCATACACTGTCGAGGGTAGACACTATCGAATAATCATATCTGTCCAGTATGTAAAATCGGGCAAGATTCTGACTCATCCTCGTGAGGTAGATATAATTGGAATCCACAGCAATTTTTTCAGACCAAAAAGAGTCAGAAAGTAAAGAATCCTGATATGTAAGAACAGGGTTTGATGAATCTTTAATAGAGAAAATAAAAAACCCTCCAATTGCACTTGATGCATAAAGGAGAGTATCGAAGAGGGCAATGTCCATTAGGTCATAACGTTGCCCTCCCTTTGTAATCTCATAGATGGTATCCTCTGTCTCTTTGAATATCCTTATCCCGCATCCATAAGTTCCAGTATAGATTATATTATTTCTCTGGTTCATTCTAACAGTATACCCTGAGTAGCAGCTGTTCCCGCGATGTTCAAAGAAAGGATTTAGAACTGTTATCCCTGATAAACCTCTATTTAGATAGAGAAGAGAATCACTGAAGTCAAGGTCTATGAATCCATCGAATCGTCTCTCCCATTCTCCATGATATTCATTCATTAATAATGGGTCATCCGGATTGCTTATGGAAAAAGATGCAAGATATGCAGAATCATAACCTGTTGGATCGCTCAGTGTATATAAAAGTGTGTCCCATATAATAGAGTTAAATCTATAATATGGATAAGCATCAACCGTTCTAATAAACTCTTTATCCACAACTACGATGGAATCTATCCTGGAACAGTCTATGGTGTAAAGGGTTTCCTCTGAGAATACACCGTTTCTGAAACCCGTATAGTTTTCAAAAACCAAATAAAGATAGAGAAAGTCATTTTTGCCGCTTATACTGATATTATGGGCTTGATTCTTTATGACTGAATCATTGAAGGCAGCAAAGTACAAGTTCTCTGGATCCTTTACATTCACAACCTCAAATCGCAACCCATCTGTTATAAAACACAATGTATCAAGAACAAAGTAGCGTTGCATATAAGAAGCACTAAGAAATTGCGGTTGGTATGAGGAGAGTTCTAAAGGCGAGGATGGATCTGACAGGGAATAGGTATATATTCTATTATTCAAATGCATATCTGCAAAGAGTATTGTATCTCTAATTTGCATAAACTTTGGACTACCGCCAGGGTCAATTTTCCCTTCATAAAAAATGTTATAGGGATCCTCAATATTCATTATTTCATTGGACTTATATAATTTATTGGCATAGCACAAGAAAATAGAATTCTCTATTCCTCCCTTACTCATATTAATATCTCTAAACCACTGAGATATAATTCGGGGATGATAGGGATCATCAAGCGAATAAACAGTATAATATTCTCCATAATCTCCACCAGCAGTATACATTAGATTGTCGTTTATCTCAATAAATACAGGCAAATCATAAGGTAAAGTTTTCAACAATTTCAGATTAACTGAATCAGCAAAGAATGAAAATAATATTAAGAACATAATACACCCCCTTCACACAATCTTAAGATGCATAAAGATTATACATCTTAAGAATATTATAAAGCTATTCTACAATTTTGTCAATAAGAAGTATATCACTATTGGGAAAGTTCAGAACTTGGAGGTACAGTTAGGGGGAAAGTATAATCTCAAAAACACCGTCCCCGCTTTCCTTTCCTATCTCAAAATCAGAAGCTTATAGATTTTTGATTGGCTTGTTCTTCTTACAAAGTATACACCTGATGATATAGCGGGTATCTCTGCTGAATTTATTCTTCTGCCGGAGATATTGTAAACAGTTAATTTTTCTTTTTTTAATAACTTGATGAATTCTGAATAAAGAAGGGTATTGTTTTGCCTGTCTACTAACTTTATTTCTTCTACTCCTGTAGAGTGGTTCGGGAAAAGGTCGCTCCATTTATACCATAGCGGGGTCTTGTTAGCAGCAGTATGGAGTGAATCTGCGAATGAAATGGCAAACATTGAGTCATTGGATAAAAAGAGCATAGTCTGAATCGTATTAGATGTGGAAATAGCCCGCATTATGTTGAACATACGTTCCGTTGTTATATTAGAGTCAGTATTGATTGAATCAAGAACAACAGAATACCGTTGGTCGGGGAGTGGTGTATAGTTTACCTCTTCACGGTTTAGCAGGAGCAAATTCCAGGGGCGTAGATTCGTATCATTATCTGCTGTTCTGAAGGTATCACCCGATTCATTTACACATTCGATTACGGCTGCGGAAACTGTTGCAGAATCTATATAAGAGGTAATGGTATGACAGAGCCAGGAACCAGCATTGGGGCTATCAATACATTTTTCAAATACATCTCGATAATCAACTGTATCATTATCATTGTAATCCGATGCTTCGAGTATTTCTCTCTGGGTAAACTGGAAGGGCTTTAATTTTGGATTAAAATTTATCGTATTTGTACGGTACCCCATATTCATTTCAACTGCAAGCATATCTTCATTCATGCCGGAAATACAGGATATTGTCCCAGGGTATCCAAAACCAACCCATTCCTTTCCACTATCAGGGTCAACTGTCATTATCAGCGCATTTTCGAGCATCATCTCTGTATGTGTGAAATCAAGATTTCTTCCCATAATAATGTTGCCGTTGAGTAATATGTCCCCTGAAGTAGCATTACCCCAGGAAGAGAGAGAACTGCAGCCAAAAGGATTTAAGTAAGAAAAGATGTAGCTGAGATCCCCAATGGAATTTGCAATTAATACATCTGTTGAATCCATATCCCTTGAGAGTGTATCGATATAAATGCTTGCACCTGCATCTACTATACCGTTTAAGAGTTCGTTTGCTTCAATTATATAGGGAGCAGGAACGGTGAAATAAATCCAATACACACTATAGATAAAATTATATTCTGCGACTGAAATCCCTAATCCGTTAAAGAAATAATCTATAAAGAAATCGGTAATTCTCTGGTTAAGCAGATAACCCTGAGCGTATCCCATCTCATAGTTGCTACCCCAGAGGTTCAAAATTTCCTGGTCATCGTTGTATTCAATAGAGCCGTTTATCCCAAAGACTGTAAAAGGGATTAAAAGTATTAAGAGGAGAATTATCGGTTTCATACAATCAGGATATATTTTTTTGTTTTTCTGTCAAGGTTGTTTTGGGGATTGTTCGGGAAAGTTCTGGCACTTGACGGTATAGTTATATGGGTTAGTGTTTTTAAGTACTGTCCTTTTTATTTCAATTGGATTGTAAAATGTAGTGGCAGAGCTTGCTCTGCGCAACTTCAGGGATTTTATTCATCAAATCCCTGAAATGTAGAGGCGAGCTCTCCTCGCCCTCTTTTTATGGGAGGAGTGGGTCTCGCTAAAGGCTCTCGGCTGCTGACTTTGGACCCTGGACTAATCTTGTGGGAGAGCCCTTCCGGGCTCGATTCTCAACGCACAACGCAATTAGCACTATAAACCCCCATGAACCCTATTGTCAAGATGACAAGCACCGTCCCTAAATGACTAAATGAATGTAGGGGCAAGATATGTCGTGACCTGTGACATTGCAAGCCTATTTTTCTTTTTCTTTGTGGTCCCTTGTCCTCATCCATGGAAAGACTATTCCGAAAATGATGGCGAAACGGAATGAGGTTCCCCAGTCTACAATACTCACTCCATGAAAGATGAGATTCCAGAGTAAACTCACAATCGCACTTACTACAAGAGTAACAATAAAAGTAATAAAAAAATCAATGAGTATTTTTTTGATGTTCACTCCTACCTCCTTTTGTTGTTTTAGATGTTAATACAAATTCGTTTATATGTCAAGATACTTACCTATGTAATAATATACATACTTCAAGCCTTAGATATCGGATGAACCTGACCGATGAAGTGCAACACTACTTCATCAGGGTCAAGCACATAGAATAATGACAATTTATGAAGAATAGAGAATAGAGAAAATCTGAAACAAAGAGAAGTTAAAATATTAAAATTATTGATTTAGGGCAACAAATTTCAAGTTGTTCTTTTCAATCCCACGAATAATATTAGGCAAGGCTTTAACCATTTCTCTATGATCGCCATGCAGGAGTACAATACTTCCTGATTTTGTATGTCTTAGAATATGGAAAACTATCTCATCGGCTGTTTTTTGTCGTTCCTTTACTATGAAGACATTTGCGAATATCATTCTAAGATTTTCTTTGTCCACAACATTTTTTATGTCTCTCTGGGGTATACCAGATGGTAAGCGAAGTAATTTCGGCCTTACTCCTGTAATCTTCTTCAGAACATTTTGGGTGTGAATGATACCCTCTGCTGTACTATCTTTCAATAATAGTGCTGGTTTCATACCTGTATAGCCATGGTTGCCAATCGAGTGTCCTTCATTTAACATCCTTCTTATTACCGCTGGATATTTGACCGACCGCTCACCAATTATGAAAAAGGTGGCTTGTAGGTTGTGCTCTGCCAGGGTATTTAAAATCTGTGAAGTGTATGGCTCCAATGGGCAATCGTCAAATGTCAATGCAACTTCTTTGCTACCAACTTTCCATTCCCCCTGGAGATAAATTTCAAGAAATGCAGTTTTATATTCCATCCCAAGGAGGAACAAAAATGCAGCAATTCCAATGATTATTGATGGCATTTTCTTAAGGAACTTCCTTCACCTCCCTTTTCTTAGATGAAATATCATTCCTCTCATTTTTTTCCATAGAATGAGAGAAATGATTGACCCTTAGGTTCATGACCCTATTCTTCAAAGTAATATCTTAAAACAGGTTCCTGTTGTATTACGTGTGAAACGCCAATTAACACGAATATTCTATCATTTTTTGATAATTGTTCTTTTATAAAATTTACTATATATTTGTCTCTAAATAGACTTACTTCTCTACTGATCTCATTTAGGAGTGTTCTGTTATAATTCGGCCACACATTCTTGGGCTCAAAACCCTCCCAGTTAAATTCTTCATTAAAGAATTCTTCGTATATTTTGATCAGATTTTCTAACTCAGTTTCTTCATCTGATACAGGCATCCCACTTTCTTTTAGATATTTCAAAAACCCTGACATATATTCTTCAAAGCTTTTTATTCTTTGCGCTCTCTGCAACTGACTGATCTGCCTGCAGAAATACATTAATAGAACGTCTTTTTTTGAGTACTTTTTAAATATGTATTCATATTCTTTTTCAGGAGGTGGTTCAAGACTCATAACAGGAACAGCATATTTTTTGCTTACATACCTTAAAAAACCCTGTTCGCCGCTTTTTCTGATGGTTTCTTCTTGACTATCAAATATCCTCCATTCCCCACCCTCATTTAATGCGAGATCCGGTTTTAAATCCTTGAATCTTTTTTCTATATCGAAAAACATTGAATCGCCAGGGTCAAAAGAATGTCTGCACCCATAAATAACCAGGTATTTATTATCCCTTTTAAATTCTAAAATATAGGGAATATCATAGTCTTTCTTCCCCAATTCATTGTAACTTAAAATCTGCGGCACTTCTCTTCTAACTTTCATATTGAAGCATGAGGTGCTCACAACAAATAGAAGTAACACTGGAATTCTATATGGAAAGTGTTTAATATTGTTTCCCATCAGATCGATAATAGGGTATATCTATCTAAATGTCAATGGTGCTCTCCGTCGGAGTTTCATCATTTTTCGCCCTACAATTTGCGAAAAGGAGGTAACAACAAGGGATACGAAGGATCGAAAAGTGGATTACCTCTTTCCTCCGAATCAAGTAGAGACGAGGCAATGCCTCGTCTCTACAAATCTCTTGCAATACAAGCATTGTAGGATTATGCCTTGCCTGCCTATGCGGGCTCGCACGCAGACAGGCACCTACTCTCTAATCTCTCGCAACCGAAAAGGGTTACCCCTACGAAAAACGATGAAACTCCAGTAACCATCCCACTTGATTTTTAATAAAAACTGGTTATATTTCTTATCAAATAATGAAAAATGACCCTTTTTGCAGTTTGCTCTTGAATTTGATATGCATACAAAAAGGATATCAAAGAAAGGAGGAAAAATGAGAAAAACATTAGTTATCATATTATTATCACTTTTTATTAGTAATGCAAAAGGTAAAAACCTGAATACAATAGGAAGAGGATCAAACTCTGAAAGATATGGAAAAATTGAAATCCTTATGGGAGAGCAAATCAATGTTGGGATTGACTATATGGCTGCAATTCCATGTTCTTCTGATTTTTGGCCAATTGTAAAGAATTACTGGGAATGGTCTGAAATAGGGGAATGGGGTGGTGTCGAATGGGCTGGAGTTGGTGCTTATTATGATTATGTCCTTTTTGACCCAAAGGGCTATGGAACACCTTCTCCTTTTTCTGTTGGTACCCTTACGGTATATGATGCTGGTGGAAACTCTGATAAAATCATAATCACAGCCATACCAACTGCTCCCAACTACCGTGACGGTGATACCCCATCTCCCGATGGATCTCCTGGAGGTGCAGCACCACCAGGTTTACCTGACAAACCACCTTTTTCTGAAGGCGACCCGGTAAATCCAGTTATCGGCAATAATTTCTATCTGTCAAGAGACCTGTATTCCTCTGAAAGGGGTATGGATATTGATTTTTATAGATTCTTTGCCAACCAGGAGAATGAGAATTATGATGATGATTATGATATCTCCTGTATGCGTCCTTTTGGTTGGGGCTGGACACATAGTTATAATATCTATTTAACCATCGAAGGGGGTGCTCCAGATACAGATGATTGGACCTGCAGGGTTCATTATGGAGATGGAAATGAGGTTTATTATGAATGGAACTCCAGCGAGGAGGAATACTCAAGCAGTAAGGGTGACCATAATAAACTGGAGTTAATTATTGATTCTGGTGATACCTTATGGGTATTAAAAAGAATGGATGGAAAGAAGTATTATTTCACAAAAAAGAATCGAAAGTCCTGGACACAATGCGATTCAATTGTTGGCATAAACGGTAATAAGATAGACTTTAATTATAACGGAAACAAACTAACGGAGATAAAAGGACCATCTGGAAGGCAGGTTAATATTACCTATTCAGGGAATCTAATACAGAGGATCTATGACCATTCTGGCCCTAATAGTTCTTATTATGCCTACAGATATCAAACAAATAATGGATACCCAGAATTAACAAGGGTGGTCAGATATAATTCAACAGCAAGTGATTCCATTGTTCTTGAGAGATATTTTTATGATAATAACCATAATCTAAGAGTAAGGGTGCTTCCCACCGGTAAATATTCTGAGAACAATACAGCAGATTGGAGTTACAAAAAAGGGGACAGGGTATATTACTGGTATGATGGAACAGAAAGGAAGAGACTGGAATATATAGAGTTTATAAATGGAGATGGGGATGAAAATCTGAGCAATGATGAGGTAATATATAAAGTATATTTTAAGTATTATCCCGGTGGTTCAACAGGAAGCCCTGATAGCACGGTTGTTTATTATTATCAGGATTCGATTGAGATTGGAGCAATGGATACATCCAATACACCCCAGCAACCCAATCCATTGACAGATAATGTATTCAGAAAGAAGATTGTTTTTGATAATGATGGTAATTTTACAAAGAGTATCACGATACCCCGATATCTACCTCCATCAACATATACCTATGAGTCTTATGATTCTGATTATAATCTAAAGAGGATAATAACTCCAGAGAATGATACATTTTCGTATACTTATGAAGAGTCCTATACTGACCCATCAGGCACAAGATATTTCCCCAATGTCACAAAGATAGAATATCCAATCAGGGATTCAATAAGGATATGGTATGGTTTACCAACTGGTGATAATCCAAGATATATAGCAACGGATTCAATAAGGGATGAGTTGTGGAGGAAAATTGAATATTATTACGATGGTAGTGGTAACATTGATTCAATGGTTTATCCATCGCGATATATATCTGGAACAGGGATAACAGATGTTTCCAATGATTTTACTCATAACAGCAAGGGAAATCTCACTGAGATAAGGGATCCTGTCGGTAATATATCCAGGTTTTCCTATGCTCCCAATGATACGGGACCATATTTAACCCAGAGAAGGATAGATATTGCACCTTCGGGTAACGGGGATGAGGACATTGTTACAGAATTTAGTTATAATAAAATAGGACAAACGGAGAAAGTAACATATTACAGGGATTATCCAAAGGATTATAGTATTATTAATCGTGAATATGACCTTTTGAATAGATTAGAGAAGATTCAATATCCTGATGGAACAGAATTGATTTATACCTATGATAAGAGAGGGAATATTATAAAGAAGGAGATAAGGAACAAAGAAAGCGAATATTATTCAACCATAGAATACAGATATGATGCAATGAATAATCTCATAAAGACAAAGGAATATGTGGATGAAAAATCTCCCTCTGATAGCACATTGTATCGTTATAATCTACATTCAGAATTGATAGGATTTACCAATGCAAATGATTCCACAGGAGTTTCAACAGAGATTAAATACAGATATGATGCAGGTAGATTATATTCAGTAGAGTATCCGGATACAACCAATGACAGTCTTGGCTATTATCCAGATGGTAATATAAAGTTCAAACGGAATAGACGGGAAAAGGTAATATCTTACAATTATGATAAGATGGATAGATTGATCAAGAAATTGTTCTATGATAGTTTTTTAGATTATCAGAGCGAGAACCCGGCAGATTCAGTGATATTTGGATATGATAAAACAGGTAAGATTGTTTCAATGATAGATAATAATGGAACGATCAATTATTCCTATGATGAAATGAATCATCTTGATACAATGGATGTATATCAGAGATTTACAACCACTTATGAATACGATAAGGTAGGAAACAGGACGAAATTAAAGGTTTTTAACCATTCAAATCCAGGTGAAGTATATCTATGCCAGGAATATACAGAGTATGATGAAGCAAATAGATTAAAGAGAACAATGGTTGGTAATGCTACATTTGATTTCACCTACTGGGATGTAGGTTCTATAAAGAAGATAGAATATCCAAATAACTTTGAAGAGAACTATATATTAACATCAAGGAATTTCATTGATTCTGTTGATATAACCTTTGGAGGTTATTCAAAGTATATCTTTTCCTATGATTACAATGCTGTTGGTGATAGGGTAGGTCTTAATGCCCGTCTTGGTATGCCAATGGGACCTCCTGTTTCTGGAATAGGTGAGTTTGAATATGATGACCTGAGAAGACTAACACAGGCATACTTTGAAGAGACCTATTATAAATTAAAAAATATATACACCTATGATAAGACAGGTAATAGGGTAAAGAAGAAGGTAGAGGTAATACCTCCACCGGGATATACAAGAAATTATACCTATAATAAATCAAATAATCAATTAATGAGTGTTGATGCAGATAATTATTATTATGATAGGAATGGAAATCTAACAGAATATATAACATCCTATGAGTATTATTTTGACTGGGATTATGAGAACAGGTTAACGGAGATAAGGTTGTCAGATACCAAGAATGAGGATACACTCACATTAACTTATTGCGGACAGGGAAAGAGGATAAGGAAGGTAAATCATTCAACCAATGATACGACTGAATATGTATATGATGGTATGTTTGCTGTGGGTGAGTTTGGAGGGCATAAAAATCTCAAATACAATTATGTTTATGCCAATGGGCTCCTTCTTGCAAGATATAATACAGCAGATACACATTATTACCACCACGATGGACTTGGTTCGATTATAGGGATAACGGATAGGAGTGGTTCGATTGAACAGACATACTTCTATGATGGATTTGGGAATATACTTGCAGATGAGGGGGATGTTGATAATCACTATCTGTTTGCAGGTTATGAATATGATAAGTTTGCCGGGTTATATAATCTACGAGCAAGATATTATGCTCCGGAACTTGGAAGATTCATATCAGAGGATCCCATATCACAGAGAGAGATGTCTGCCAGTATGCCTCATTATCAGTGGTTCTTTCCTATAAGTAGTATTCACTATACGCCTCAAAGCATAAACCCCTATATCTACTGTTCAAACAACCCAGTGAATTTTGTTGACCCATATGGGATGTTTGCTGCCCATGGAAACTGGTGTGGACCGAGTTATAGCGGTGGTAAAGATAAATCAGTGGATGATATGAATCCCAACGAATTGAAATCACTGAAACCTCCTGAGGATTGTAAAGATATATGTTGTATGCACCATGATTTTTGCGTTCTTAAATGTAGAAGATTTTATGATTATGGCATAGATAGAATGAAATGCTGGTTGAAATGTTGGAATGAACTTCAAGATTGTACCAATAATTGTGGTAATGATATTCCTAATGGTCCTTTACTTCCTGTCGAGTAAATTTTATTATGAGATAAAGTAAAGGACGAATATATGATTTTTCAAAGGAAAGGGGGAAATTTATGGATTATTTTCGCAAAATCATAAATAGATATGGGGGAAAGCGCTTCCTTCTTATATGTATAGCTGGCTTCATTATATTACATTGGGTTATTGAATTTAATAGTTTCTCAATAGGTATGTATTTAGAACAAGGAGGTGGTATTGGAATAAAAGGACCTGCTTTATGGGAAGTTCTATGGAATATTGCGGAATGGCCAAGTCGAATGTTTAAACTTCATCAAGTAAATAATCCTGCATTATTTTCAGAAAACGGGCAATTAGTTATCAAAACAATTATTGTTAATACAACAGGATGGGGTTTATTGGGTTTATTATTTGGAGTCGGTATATCCTCATGGGTAAAATCTCATCCTTTTGCATCATCAAAGGGAAAATATTCACAGAGTAAGACAATAAGGATTTTTTACCTAATATCGGTAGTTATATGGTTATTAATACTCTCTTATGGATCAGTGTCTGGCTTTATTCTTGTTCTTGGAGGAATTTCTTTTACAACATTTGGCCTGTTAGTATTCATTTCTCCCGTTTTTTACTTTTTCTCTTTCTTAATAGCATTAATCCTGATAATTATTGATACAAAAAGAAAACGTCTACAACAAGTACAAAAGGTTTTACTATGGATTATTATAATTTCATTTATTTTTTCTGCTGGGGTTTTCCTTGCTTCTTAGTCGCTCTGGTTGGCATAAAAATCTCAAATACAATTATGTTTATGCCAATGGGCTCCCTTGAAGAATCACCACCAGGATGGATGAAAGATCTCATTTGGGTAGATTGGCCAAGTTGGGCATATTAGTGAGATAATTATATGTTTGCATGGTTTTTATTGTTTATCTCTCCCTATTTAGGACTTCTGATTTTTGTTTTAATTACCTTGAAAACACATCTTGGAAGAAGGCACTTCCATATAATTTTTATTATATTATTTTTATTGTTTATTGGCTCTCTAAAAATTATAATTGGTGGTGCTTGGTGGTCTTTGGAAACTTATGTGCCAATTAATCCTATAGTAGATGCTATTATTAAATGCTATATTAATTTATTTATGTATTTGGTAAATTGGGAAGTTATAGTTAATCCTTCAACCACCCCCGCTTATATTTCTCTTTTAGTAATCGAAGCTACTTTCTGGGGTTTTATTGGTTATCTCATCAGCAGAAAACTATCAGTCATTGCTGAAAGAAGGAAAGGAAATATGAGAGAGTGTTTGATTATGAGAGAATTTATGATGTTGAGAATAAATAATATAATGTTTATTTTGTACTGTTTAATCATATTATTGAAAGGAGATTTCGTCTGGTTTTTTACGATATCTTTGATATTTTTTCTGACATTTGTTTTCCCTGGCTTTATGGAACTTTTACTCCATAAGCCAAAATATATAAAATGGGCACGCAAGTCATTTCCAGAATATAAGCCACTTAGAAGAATAAAATTTTATAAGAAGACGTTACCCAAGATATTGATTTCCTCGTTAATTCTTGGAATTTCAGCTATATTTACTTTCATTATCAGGGATGAATTAACACTTTATCTGCTTTTAGGAAAGTTTTTTGCATTTTTAAGTGGTATGAATCTTGGAATCTCATTCTCAATAAAGAAAATTTTATCTGACGAGGAATAGGAGTTAAAGAGTTAAGTATTAATCTCAGATGAGTTTCATCATTTTTCGCAGGGGTAATCCTTGTTTACCCTGTTAGATATAGAAATTATCTAATGAGGCGGTTACGAGAGATGAGAGGGTAGGTGCCTGTCTGCGTCTACCTGTGCGTTCTCGCACGCAGACAGGTGCAGTGCACCCACAGGCAAGACCTGCTCCTACAATGCTTGTATTGCAAGAACTTTGTAGAGACGAGGCATTGCCTCGTCTCTACTTGATTCAGAAGAAAGAAGAAAAGGGTAATCCACTTTTCGATCCTTCGTAACCATTGTTGTTACTTCCCTTATTGAAATTGTAGGACGAAAAATAATGAAACCTCCATACTCTCCACCCCTTAAAACTTTCAAGAAAACCCAGAAAACTTATTTCTTTCATACAGAATTAAAAAATGGTGGTGGTGGGGTTGCGTAAATTGGTATTTGATGTTATATTCAATATGTAAGTAAAATGGGATTTGGTTATGTATTTTTATGGAGGAGTATATGATTGAAAAATGGGTTGAAAAGAGATATTTGACATTGTGGAGTAAAATAAAAGAGCGTTCATTCAGGTTTGATGAAGCTAAAAAGATTCTATCTGAGAAATTTGATGACCCTGAGAATCAGGTAAATGTAGTTCTCTCAGAACTCAAGAAGAGTGGGCATCTTATGGTTATATCTGATCCTAAAGATGCCAGAAAGAAAATATATAAAATCAAAAGCAGGGAGGGAATTATTTCTACACTCCTTGATAAAGAATTGACTCGTGGAGACCTTGAAGGATTGCTCAAAAAGGCAGCAGACCTTATCAGGACGAGGGTGGATTATACCTTTATCCTGATACTGCTTTTTTATAAAAGAATCAGTGATAAATGGGAAAAGGAATATCAAGAGGCATATCGAGAAGCTTTAAAAGATGGTCTGAATGAGAAAGAAGCGAAGCAGGAAGCAAAGAATGCAAGTTATCATGATTTTGATTTGCCCGAAGAGTTTCTATGGGAAAATATCCGCAAAGACCCGGCAAAACTCCCTGAGAATTTTTCCCGGGCAATGAAGGTTATTGCAGAGAATAATCCTGAATTGAAGGAAGTCTTTGAGAATATAGATTTCGTTCAGTTTACCAGTAGTATAGAAAATGCCGAAATCCTCAGGCAGCTGGTGGAACTATTTAGTATGAAAAAACTCCACAGCGTTTCCCCCGACATACTCGGTGACGCTTATGAATGGATATTAAGATACTTTGCACCACAGAAGGCAAAAGAAGGTGAAGTTTATACGCCAAGAGAGGTGATAAAACTTATAGTAGAGATACTTGATCCCAAACCTAAAGAAAGTGTATATGACCCTGCTTCTGGTTCAGGAGGAATGTTAATCACTTCTTATCAGCATATTGAGGAAAAATCCGGAAAGAAAGAGGCAGATAAACTATTTCTTTATGGGCAAGAAGCAAATATCAAAACCCTCTCCCTTGGAAAGATGAACCTCTATATTCACGATATCAGAAATGCCCATCTCGTTTATGGAGATACTCTGAGGTCGCCAAAATTCAAGGATGGGGATGGGGTAAAGAAGTTTGATATGGTAATTGCAAATCCACCCTGGAATCAGGATGGATATGGTGAGGATTCATTGAAAAAAGGTGAATTCTGGAAGGAAAGATTCTCCTATGGGTTCTCCACAAAACAATCTGCCGACTGGGTATGGATTCAACATATGTTAGCTTCAGCCAGAGATGATTCGGGAAAAGTCGGTGTGGTTATTGATAATGGATGTCTATTCAGGGGTGGAAGAGAAAGGGCAATTAGGATAGGGGTTTTAAAGGACGACCTTATAGAAATGGTGCTTTTACTACCTGAAAAACTGTTCTATAATACTGGGGCTCCTGGTGCAATCATAATTTTTAATAAAAACAAAACTGAGAATAGAAAAAGTAAGGTACTCTTCATCAATGCAAGCAGTGAATTCGAACAACATCCGGATGTTAGAAAACTGAACAGGTTGGGGGAGGAGAATATAGAAAAAATTGTAGAAGTTTACAATAAATACAAAGAGATTGAAGGATTTTCAAGAATAGTCACCCAGGAAGAGATAGAGGAAAACGACTACAACCTAAATGTAACACTTTATGCATTTCCTGAAGAAGAGATTGAAGAGATTGATATTGCAGGTGAGTGGAGCGCGTTAAAAAAGACTGAAGAAGAACTTGAAAAACTAGATGAGAAGATCGAAGGATATCTGGAGGAACTTGAGTATTTCAAGAAAGAATAAATGAAGAGAAAACCAAAAGATAGTAGATATTTCAAGGATTTAATTTCTCATTGGGGTGGGAAAGAAGGTTTTAGGGTAGAATATAAATCTTCCAGGTCAAAGCTCTCAAAGGATATATGGGAAACAGTTTCTTCTTTTTCAAATGAAGGTGGTGGTTTGATACTCCTTGGTTACGAGGAAAGAGGAACCAGATATATCCTCAAAGGAGTGGAAAATGCAAAGCAAATGCTGGATGATTTCTCCTCAACCATCGGTCAAAAGTTCAACTACTGTCCCCGTGTCGATGCTGAAATTCTGACTGTAAACGGAAAAGATGTAATCGCCATAGAAATTAAAAAGGCTCCTAAGAACTTGAAGCCCATTTATATAAAGGACTTAGGTCCCCTAAATGGGGGGTTCAAAAGGGTCGGCGCATCCGACATTCGATTAACAGATGAGGATATCCGCAGGTATTATATGGAGAGGACCGGCACACTGGATTCTCAACCTGTAAAAGGAACTTCTCTCAAAGATATTGACACAAACACAATAAGACGCTACAAAAACCTGAGAAAACTTCTGGAACCAGAAGCGCCAGAAATAGATTATAATGATATTGAGCTTCTAATGGCATACAGTCTTCTGGCAAATGAGTCAGAAACACTAACAGTAGCAGGACTCATTCTTTTTGGTACTGAATCTGCAATAAAGAGATATTTTCCAGCAGCAAGATTGGATATAATAAGAATCAAGGGGATGAAGTGGGGCAAAGACAGAGCCCCATTTTTAACAAGAGATTTGAAAGGTAATCTTTTGTCTCTTCGCTCAATGGCACTTGATTTTCTTGACAGGTTTTTTCTTATACCATTTCACAGCAATGAAAGAGGAGATAGAGTAGATGAAAATGCGCATCGAAAAGCGTTAAGGGAATCACTTACCAATCTATTAATGCACCAGAATTATCATCATAGCAGACCGGCTCAGATAATAATCTATAATGATAGAGTGGATTTTTACAATCCAGGATACTCCCTCAAAGATCCATCTTTGTTTAAATCACCCGGCTCTGAACTCAGAAATCCCTTGATTGCCGCTGTGTTTTATGATATCAACTGGGCCGAAACAAAAGGAACTGGGTTAAAGACAACAATGGAGGCATTGGAATCAGAGGGTTATTCCTTACCAATATTCAATAATGATACAAGGAATGATATATTTACCCTGACATTACCTCATCCCGCGGTTGGAGTAACCCCACATGTTACCGAACAAGTCACCGAACAAGTTACCGAACAAGTCACCGACATTATGGACAGGAATGCACTGATTATAGAATTCTGTCAGGAACCACGAAAGTTGAAAGAAATAATGAAATATGTAGATCTAAAACACAGGCCCCATTTTATAGAAAATGTTATGAATCCTCTGTTAAAATCCGAAATGATACGGCGCACCATTCCCGATAAACCAAAGAGCCGCTTTCAGAAGTATGTTGCAGTTAAAGAAGAAAGCGAGAAGGATATTTCTTCTGATAATGCCTAATAAAAAAAGGAAGGAAGATAATGACCAATGAAGACAAAATGACTCAACTTGCATATATCATTGAGGGAAATTATGCGGTTTTCTGAAAGATATGGATATAAAAAGATAGAAGAATCTCAATTATTGGAAGAAATATCCAATCACCTTAAAACAAGAATTTGGAATATTCTAAGAAGATGTATATTTAGAGAAAAAAGATATGAGGAATTTCCTGTTGATCTTTTTATAATAGATCTGTGGGACAAATTTTTTAAAGAAGACTTGGATAAGCTAGTTGACAGGGAGGTTTATACTACCTTAAAGAAGGATAAAATCACTAAGATAATAAAAAATCGATTTTTAAATTTACAGTGGTTTGAAGTTTATGATCTTGTTGAATTTCTGATTAGTGAGTTTCCTAATACAAACGAAATTCCATATTTAGTCAAAGATATTAATAACCTTTTCGAGGAAGAAAGTGTACCTTATAGGATAGTTGGAACGACAGTCTCACCACTAACAAACAAGGAAGAGATAAAAGAAATTGAAAAGGCATTAAATCCACCAGACAAATTTGCACCAGTGAGGGAACATTTGAAAAAGGCATTAGATCTTTTTTCTGATAGAAAAAGTCCTGATTATGAAAATTCAATTAAAGAATCGATAAGTGCAGTCGAATCTTCAGCTAAGATAATAACTGGAAAAGATAAATCCTTATCTGGGATAATTCAAAGTCTCACTAACGTTCATTATAATTTGCGTGAAGGCTTTAAAGAGTTATATAACTGGACTTCAAAGGAAGGAGGTATAAGGCATGCAAAGTCAGGAAAGACTCTTGAGCCTGGTATGGTAGAAGCAAGGTATATGCTGGTTACAGTTTCTGCTTTTGTGAATTATGTTATAGCTAAATATAGTGAAAATGAAAAAGGTGAATAAATTGAAGAAAGCATTATAATTAAAAGGAGAGAGAGAAGAAAATGACAAATGAAGATAAAATGATACAACTTGCATTTTCGATATATTCCAATCCCGGGATCTATGCTCTTCTTATTGGCTCAGGGGCCTCAAGGGGTTCAGGAATTCCAACGGGGTGGGAAATCATGCTTGATCTAATTAGGAAAATCGGAGCAGTATCTGGAGAGAAAGAAATCGAAAATCCAGAAAAATGGTATTGGGATAAATACAAAGAAAAACCTACTTATTCAAATCTTGTAAAAAGATTAGCTCGCACTCGAGAGGAGCAACGAGGTATCTTGAGAGAATATTTTGAACCTAATAAGAAAGAAGGAGAAGCAGGTGAAAAACAACCTACAAAAGCGCATAAGACAATAGCCAGATTAGTTAGTAAAGGATATATTAAAATGATTTTGACTACAAATTTTGATAGACTTATAGAAAAGGCTATAGAAGAAGAAGGGATTAGTGATTATCAAGTTATATCTACTAAGGATAAAATGAAAGGAAGAACTCCATATATACATCGAGTAACAATCATAAAATTACACGGGGATTACATTGATGGTGAGATGAAAAATACACCTGAAGAGCTTTTGAAATATTCAAAAGAAAAAAACAAATTACTTGATAAAGTTTTTGATGATTTTGGTTTAATAGTCTGTGGATGGTCTGCCATGTATGATGAAGCATTAAGAAATGCTCTTCATAGAAGAAAAAACAGAAGATATTCAATTTATTGGACAGTTAGGAGTGAGCCTGAATCTGAAGCTAAAAAATTGGTAAAATTCCTAAAAGCTAATTTAATTACTATAGAAGGTGCTGATACATTTTATGAGGAACTCTCGAATAAGATAGAAGCATTGGAAGCGTATAGTAAACCCCACCCGTTATCAAGTGCTATTGCAATTGAGGAAACAAAAAAATGCATTGCGGAAAATAACTATATAAAACTCGACGACCTTGTAAGGAAGGAGAGGAAAAAAATTAAAAATAAATTTGAAAATAGTTTCTATGGTAATCCAGGAGAATTTGGACCTGAAGAATTAGTAAATTACTGTTTTAACAATTTGGAAACACTCCTTCATATTATTGCCTGTATAAGCTTTTACTCGAATGGTAATTACAAAAAAATTCTCATATCTACTATAGAAGAATTTGCCTATGAAAATATGAATGGCTATGAATATTTACCAATCTTGGCAATTATCTACACATGCGGGATAACCTCTTTGTTAAATGAAAACTATGTAAATTTATTCGGATTATTAATAGAAACAAAATTGAGAGGAAGGAACGTTAAGTCTTTAATAGAAGAGGTATATGTTAATGAAATGACAAATTGGATTCAAAGCAGCTTTGAAAAATATAAAAATCGTCCCACTTCATCAAGTTTCCTTCTTTGCAATAATTTAAAGAGATTATTTGTAAATTTTACTACTAATGAAAAAGAATACGAAGATTTTTTTGATGTGTTCGAATTTCTTTATGCTCTTGTTTATCTTTGGTTAACAATAGAAGACATTGAATCTACTAACAGGTTTTGGACTCCTGTAGGAAAATATGCTTGGAATTTTTCAATCACTTTTAGTAATTCCTATATAAAGTATTTTATTGAAGAAAGGATCAAAGAGGGTGATAATTGGTCTTTTTTAAAAACAGGATTTTTCGATGGCTCTATTGATAAATTTGAGACCTATTATAAAAAATACAAAGAGAATGTTCCAGATATATGGGGTTGAAGATGCATTCTGAGAAACAAACGGTTTATTTTGAGACATTGACAGAAAAAGTTCCAAAAGATTGGAAAGTAGTAAGATTGGAGAGTATTATAAAATTTAAAAATGGATCAAGACCAGAATTTTCTAATACTGGTAATTATAAAATATATGGTGCTAATGGAGTTATGGGAAAGACAGACAAATGTATAATAGATAAGGATTTTACATTGATTGTGGGTAGAGTAGGAGCTTCTGGAGAAATACATTTAGCAACAGGAAAATTTTGGGTTTCTGACAATGCTATATATAGTGAGAGTTATGATTCGAAAAATATAAATATGAAATTTATATTTTATTTACTTAGTTATAAAAATTTAAAGAGGTTAGCTACTAAAAGTACTCACCCAATTTTAACTCAAACTCAATTAAATAGATATCCAATCCCCCTCCCTCCCCTTCCCGAACAACAAAAAATTGCGGAGATATTGGGGATGGTGGATAAGGCTATTCAGAAGGTTGATGAAGCGATTGAAAAAACTAAAAGAATTAAAAAAGGTCTTATGCAAGAACTACTTACAAAAGGAATCGGACATAAGGAATTTAAGGATACGGAGATTGGGAGGATACCTAAGGAGTGGGAGGTAAAAAAAGTAATTGATTTGTTTGGTGTGAAAACAGGTACTACCCCTTCAACAAAAAAAGATGGTTACTGGAGAAATGGTGATATTCTTTGGATTACACCATCCGATCTTAGTAAACTCAAAGATAGGATTTATATAGATGACAGTTCAAGGAAAATTACTGAAGCAGGTTTAAATGATACTAATCTTAGCTTATTACCCAAAAACTCCATAATCCTGTCAACCCGAGCTCCAGTAGGCTATGTATCTTTGCTTTCAAAAAAAGCATCTTTTAATCAGGGCTGTAAAGGTTTAGTTCCCCACACTTCTAAAAATATTTCTTCAGAATTTTATGCCAATTATTTTTTAAATAAGAAAAAAAACTTAGAGGATCTAAGTGGAGGTAGTACTTTTAAGGAATTAAAAAAGTCAATTCTCGAGAACTTTAAAATACCTTTTCTTTCTTTCCCAGAGCAGAAAAAAATTGCAGAAATTCTTTCCACCATAGATAAGAAACTTAGAACTCTCCGTCTCCAAAAAAGGAAATATGAAAGAGTCAAAAAAGGGTTGATGAATGATTTGTTGACGGGAAAAAGGAGATCAAAGGTATGAATGTAGCAGATGTCCTTTTTAAAATATCAATAAATGATTTAAAGGCTGCCAAGATTTTGTACAAAAACAAACTATATCCACAGGCTGTCTTTTTCTTACAACAAAGCATTGAGAAAATGTTCAAATCTTTTGGAGCCCTTCAAGACAATCTGACAATTCAGGAACTAAAGAAAGATGTTGGGCATAACTCAACGAGAGTTCTTAGTTGTTTGATGCAGAAATTGCTTAATCAAATACCGTTGCAAGAAAAAAGGGTGCATTGCAACAATATAGATATCAATGAGCAAGTCGAGCTCAGGGAGTTCCGAAATGACATAAGTAAAGCTTCAAACCTCTTTAGCAATAGCAAATTACTCGAAAAAGTCCAAAAAGAGGAATTTATGAAGTTACTGCCTGATTTGATGACACGAAAAAGGAGATTGAAATTCCTAGCAGAAATCTATCCAGAGTTGGAAAAGAAGTCAAAACTAGTACTCAAAGCTATTTGTGATAAATCATCGTCAGACATTGCACAGGAGCATCTCGATAAAATGTTGGCAGAAATACAAAGTGTATTGGCTAATATGTTTGATGTTGAGTATTTGCTTATAGTATTATCGTTTTTCGTTTCCGCATCCTGTGTAGAAAATACACGATATCCATCCCAGAAAGGCATTCCATCCCAAATCTATACATACAAACACCCAATTGTAAAGTCATTTCCTGAATTGATAAAGTTGTGTAGAGCCACACAAAGGGGATTGAATAGAATATATCACAAGATAGATGATTTGGAGTAATATAATGACTAAGTTTAATGAAAAATCACTCGTTGAAGATTATATAGTTGAAGAACTTATAAAAATTGGGTGGACATTTATTCCTCCTGAAGATTTGGAGAGGGAGAGTTTTGAAGAACCACTCCTTATCTCTAACCTTCTTCGGGCAGTTAAAAGGATTAACCTAATACCTAATCTCACTCAAGAAGACATAAACAGGGCGTTAACTGAATTAAAACTTATTCAAACAGGCATAGAAGGTTCAAAGAAGATTCTTCAATATTATAAACATGGAATACCGGTTAAACTGGAAAAAGAGGGGGTCGTTGAAAGAATAAAACTCTTTGATTACGAAAACATTGAAAATAATGAATTTATTGTAAGTAGACAAGTTCAATATCAAGGCAAAGATAAGATTAGAACTGATGTCATGCTTTATATCAACGGTATCCCTCTGGTTAATATTGAGTGTAAGAACCCTGTTAGTATATCTGAATCATGGCATGATGCTTACAGACAAATAAAGGATTATGAAAAAGCAGTTCCAGAGCTTTATAAATATGTCCAGATAGGTGTTGCTGTTGAGGCTATAGCAAAGTATTTCCCAATCGTTCCCTGGCAGGAAAATGTAAAATTTTATGAGTGGAAAGAGGAGGGTAGAGATTCTATCGACTCAACTATTACTATGTTCACAAGGGATAAACTGCTTGATATTTTGAGAAACTTCCTCTTCTTCAGAATTGAAATGGGAGATGCCACAAAGGTTATTGCAAGATATATGCAGTACAGAGCTGCTAATAAGATGGTGGAGAGAGTAATCAAAAATCTTAAAGGAGAAGATGATAAAGATACGGGTCTTATCTGGCACTGGCAGGGAAGCGGAAAGACTCTGACTATGATATTTGCTGCTATTAAGTTATTCTATTCCAAAGTTCTTGAAAACCCAACGATATTTTTTATACTCGACAGAATCGACCTTAAAGACCAGCTCTATACTGAGTTTAATGCTTTAGATACCATAAAACCTGAAAAGATTGAAACCGCTCGGGAATTAAAGGGTATGTTAAAGGGTAGCGACTACATGGGTAAAAGAGGTATTTTTATCACACTGATTTACAAGTTCAAACCAGAGGATTTCCAGGATATACAGCAATACCTTGAAAGAAAATCCAGAGATTCAGAAACCATTATGAATAGAAGGAATATTGTTGCTTTTATAGATGAGGCACACAGAACTCAGTATGGACTTCTCGCTGCTCAGATGAAATCAATCCTCAAGAATGCCTTCTTCTTTGCTCTGACCGGAACGCCTATATCAAAGATCGATAGAAATACATACCTACAGTTCAGCTACCCACCTCTGGAAACTCATCTTGATAGATATTTCATTACCGATTCCATACGAGATGGATTTACTGTTAAGATTGTTTATCAACCGAGGCTTGAAAAATCTCACCTCAAAGAGAAGATGTTTGAATCATTTATTGAGACAGAATTTGAGGAACTTCCAGAAATCGAAAGGGAAATAATTGAAGAAGAATTAAAAAAGAGACTTACTACAATAAAATTATATCTTGAAAATCCTAAAAGAATAGAGGTTATTGCAAAGAATATTGCAAATCACTTTATGAAAAATTTTGATGGTAAGTTTAAAGGAATGGTTGTTGCAGCAAGTAGAAATGCTTGCGTGGATTATAAATTCGCCCTGGATAAATATTTGCCAAGGGAATACTCTGAAGTAATAATGACTTATAACAGAGGAGACAAAGTACATATCATTGATTATGTAACAGAGGCAAGAGCATTTTACGGAGGCAAGGATTATGACACTATCAAAAAGGAAACCATTGATAATTTTAAGTTTGAAGATTATCCTAAAATTCTTATAGTAACTGATATGCTTCTCACAGGGTTTGATGCTCCAATACTTCAGGTAATGTATCTTGATAAGCCTCTAAAGGAGCATCGCCTACTTCAGGCTGTTGCTCGCACAAATAGACCCTATCGTGATATAAAAGAGGCAGGAATTGTAATTGACTATGTTGGAGTTCTCAAGGCATTTAAGCAAGCCTTAGAGATGTATAATGAAGAAGATTTAAAAGGAGCCCTTTTCAATTATGATAGTGTAAGGGAAGAATTTAGAGAGATCATTGCAGAATTAATAAAACTCCTCTCTGATTTACCCCAATCCTTTGAAAGAGAAACACTTCTTAAAGCAGTGGAGGTTCTTACTGGCGATGCAGAAAAAGAGAGGGAGTTTGCTGAAAGGTTCAGGAAGTTGAGGAAAATATTTGAAATCCTCGGGCCAGATGAAATAAAACTTGATTACTTTAATGAATATAAATGGCTTACAGGAATATACAACTATTATTATAAAATGGTGCTTCAAAAGGAAGAGAATGTAGCCTTAATCTCAAAATATTATAGCAAAACCGTGGAATATGTGCATAAGACAACAGAGATAGAAGGGATTGAAGATGGCCTACCTATAATGGAGATTGATGATGAATATATGCAAAAAATTGAAGAAAAAGTAGAAAACAAAAAAGAGAAAGCAGCAAATATCCTCTTTGCTCTTAATAAACTCGTTTTAGTTGATAAACAAAGGAATCCCATCTATGAATCTCTCGTAGAAAGGGTTGAAAGGCTTATGGAGATGTGGAGAGAGAGAGTAAAAGATTACGAGAGGATATATCAAGAAGAAACTGAGATTATGAAAGATATGAACTCCCTCACCGTCAGACAAAAAGAACTTCATTTTGATGATATGGAATATGCTATGCTTCTGAGCGTGGAACGGAGTACCGGGGAAGCAGAGAAGATAGAAAGGAATATAAAGGAATTATCACTTCAATTAAGGAAATCAATGTTCCCGGGATGGATAAACCAAACAACCGTAAGAAAGCAGGTTGAGAGGGAACTCAGAAGATATACAAGAAGATCTAAAACAAAGTATAACCTGTCTATGGAAGAGATGAATAAACTTTTCGAAAGGCTTGTAAAGAATGTTGAAAACTACGGTTCCTGAAATTTCAAATTACAGAGTATTCTATAGGAAAGTGAAATATCCGAGGATTGAATTTACAACAGGTGAACTTGTACTTATTTTACCTTATGGGACCAAGCCTGAAGAAATTTATGAAAAACACAGCAGGTGGATTGAGAAAAAGAGGGCATTCATAGATGAATGTATTAAGGAGGCAGAGGGAAAGGAACTTGTAGCAAGGGAATCCAAAGATTTTGGACAATTGATCCAAAATTATATGGAAGAGATTTCAAAGGATTTAAATGTAAAGGCAAACAAAATCTTTTTCCGGAAGATGAAAACCAAGTGGGCAAGCCTGAGTGGAAGGAATAATATAACAGCGAACACCCTTATGAAATTTCTACCTGAGAATATGATTGAATATATAATTTTCCACGAACTCGCTCATCTTATTGAAAGAAGGCATAATAAAAAGTTCTGGAAAATTATCGAGTTCCGCTATCCCAACCATAACCACTACGAAAAATCACTGTTTGGGTACTGGGTGAAGATACAAGAGGGTGAAATTCTATGAATGCTTTGTTAATAGGAATTTCAATCACAGTTATATCATTTTTTGTTATATTATTTATAAAGTATATTTATCAAAAATTCCATAAAAAGATCGATTCATCTCCAAAAGAGTTGGTAAAAAAAAGACCTGACACCAATAATGATATATTTCTCATTTCAATAATTGCCTGAATCTATTGGCATCTTCTACATCACCCATTACAATTACAACATCTCCTGCTTTGATTTCGGTTTCCGGGGGAGGATTAAAGAGATGTTCTTGATTTCTTAAAAGGGCAATGATTAGAAGATTAGATTCCTTTCCTGTAACCTTTTGCAAATCCTCCATTTTTTTACCCACATATATAGACGATTGCCAGACCTTTGCTTCCTCAATACGAAGCGCCCTTTTTTGTACTCTCAGCATCATGTCGAGAAATGATACGGCTGCAGGTCTTATTAACTCTGATGCAAGTCTCAATCCCCCTATGATTTTAGGAGATACAACAGAGTTTGCTCCTGCCTTAAACAATTTCGGTATTGTCTCCTCTTCAATACATTTTGCGACTATTCTGAGATCAGGGTTTAAATTCCTTGCAGTAAGCACAAGAAACAAATTGTCTACATCCTCCGGTAGGACAGCAACAAGACCCCTTGCCTCCAGAATTCCTGCTTCTACCAGGGTAGTGTCATGGGTTGAATCTCCCTGTATAAGAACGACATCTTTTCCTAATTCTTTTGCCTTCTCCGGATCATAATCGATCACAACAAATTGCCGTTTTGTTTCTATGAGTTCAGATACTACATTTTTGCCTGTTTTACCTAATCCGCATACAATGTAGTGATCTTTCATTTTCTTTATTATTCCTAACATTTTTCTCCTCCTGAGGATTTCTCTCAAATCTCCTTCTATTACAAACTCTGTGATGGTTGTAAGACCGTAAACCAGAACCCCCATACCTAACAAGATTAAGGAAATGGTGAATATTGTTCCTCCGGATGAAAGGGGATGGACTTCACGGTAACCTACAGAGGCGAGGGTTATAACGACCATATATGCGGAATCAAGAAAATTCCATCCCTCTATAACTTCATACCCGACTATCCCATAGATAAATATTGTTACAATGAAAAGGAGTATGAAGAGAATTTTAAGTTTATAACTCATTTATCTGCTCTTTTATATGGTTGATAATATAAACTTCCATTTTCACTAAAGACCATATAAAAAATAAGTCTTAAGTCAAGGATATTTTGGATTATCTATTTTATATCTTTATCAATTTTTTGAAATACAGCAGAAAAGTTTTGGCACTGTCCCAAACTCCGAACTTGGGAGTAGGCAGGTGGGAGATTGAGAGATTATCCGACGTTTTTTACTTTTTCAATTCCTCCAGTATCTCTTTCAATGTTTTATTACTATCTTCACCTAAATCTAAGGATTTTCGAACTAATTCTATTGACTTTTCTGTTAACTCTAAGGCGTGATCCATATATTGTTTATTTTTCCTTTGAAGATTAGCTATAACAATCAAGGAGAATACTATGAATACAATTAATATAAGGATTGGTCCGTAGGAAAGAATATTTAAGAAAAATAATGATGGAGTTTTTGGGAGTTTTTCCTGTGTTTTAGCGTAATACTCATTTGAGGTTAACCATCCATCAGTTTCTTCATCGTAATAAAGCATATTATTCTGGCCCCACATTGAATAACTATAGGAATACTTCAGCGAAAAATCCGCAGGTAAGTCAACTAACTCGACCTCAATAATGCCCATAATATTTCCATATTCATAGTCTTTCATTCGGTCATCAACGCTAACATTGAGTATCTTTAATTTACCGTCGAAAGGAAACCTTTCTGTTTTGAATTTGTAAAGATTTTCTCCGAGTTTTTCAAAGACTACAGTTTCAGGATCATTCCTTTGTATTGTCTCCCAGGCTTCTATTAAGGTTGCCTCTGTTGGTTCTGCCAATGCAGGTAAAGATGTAAGAGCAATAAAAAACCCTAAAAATAACATACCTTTTAGATGAATTTTACTCATACAACTCCTCCTTTTTTTGTCTACTTTTTTTATTCTATTAACCTTTTCCTCTTTATACCTTAAAGCATAAAAGAAAAGAATTACATTTTTTGAGTTTCTAATTCTATTTCAATTCCTCCTATCCATTTCGCAATTAAATTATATAACAATGCTGATATTAATCCACCTACGAATCCCATAACACCATATAAGATAGGGAATAGGATTATTGCACCTATGCCGAATAAGGCACCAAAAATTCCTACCTCAGGTTCTCCCAGACTGGCACCAATTATTGAAACAAAAGACATAATCACACCGACTATAAACCCAATAAGTGCATATAGAATACCGGAGATTTTTCCCAATGGAAGAGCATCTATCATTTTTATTTTTACCATTTTTTACCTCCTTTGTTTTTGACGAAGTTAAAAGCATTCTTCACCACGTTTTTCTCTTGATGTCACCTAAAAGCATAAAAGAAAATTAATTTAAGTCAAGGGTGATATGGGAGAGGAGGGATTATCTGAAAATAAATCAATTGGGATAAAGTTAGTGGAATGGGAAACTAAGGCCTTGATAATGAACGGAAAAGTGGAAATAATGTCAAGATGTCAATCCCCGTTCCCCGATTTTCACGATTTCCCTTCAATAATACCATTTGAACTTGGAAAACTCCAATACTTGGCTCCTGGATGCCAATGGTGTCCTTTAATGGACTTGGTTTTCTTTACATAAGAAGGGTTATACGGAAATCTAACTATTATTTCGTCATTTGCTCCCTTTTTAATCTCTATGACCTTCATAATTTTATAATAGTAAATTCTCTGAATATTGTCAAGAAAAAAGATTGACAGTAAGAAGGGGACAGTGCAGGTATTCCACGGGGTAAACTCGGTTGAGCGAGAAGAGGGATTCGGAATGACGGGGGTTAGATTTCATTGTCACTGTTTAAAAGCAATTGGAATACTCTATTAGCTTCCTGGTAAACCTCAATAATTGGAATATTCTTCTCCCCGGCTATTTTCCTGCAGGAGTTATACTCGGGGGCAAATTTTATCTCACCTCCAGGTAGGTATCCTACCTTTATTTCTATTTTCCCTAATTTTGTCTTAATGGTTCTAATCTCACGTTTTAATTTAACTCTCTCGGTTCTATGGTATCTAATTCCAAAAGATGAGGTGGCTTTTAGTATATAATCTATTATAGTTTGAAGATTCTCTCTCCTCACAAGTACAGAGAGGACCGTCCCTGGTCTGTTCTTTTTCATATGAGCATCCATTAAATTGACATCCAGAGCCCCCATCTCAAAGAATTTATCGAAAATATGGCTCCATACTTCTGGATTCATATCGTCAATATTGGTTTGAACTTCCATTATCTCGTCATGTAGATAATCATTTTCTGAAACCCCCAGCATAAGGCGAAGCACATTGGGAACCCCCTCAAAATCTCTGTCTCCCGCACCATACCCTACTTTATCCACTGTTAACTCCGGTAACTGGTTGAATTCATTTGCGTAGAAGGTGATAATTGCCGCTCCCGTTGGAGTACATAATTCAGCTTTTATCTCACTACTGTATACCGGCACCCCTTTCAACAATTCTACGGTGGCTGGAGCAGGAACGGGCAGAACTCCATGTTCGGTTTTAATTGTCCCTGCCCCCACGTTTATTGGAGAACACATAACAGCATCGGGTTCTATCCTGTTAAAGCAGGAAACTGCTCCAACGATATCCGCAATTGTATCCACTGCCCCTAATTCGTGAAAGTGGACCTTATCCATGGATATCCCATGAACAAAGGACTCTGCCTTAGCTAACCTTCTAAATATCTCTATTGAATCCTCTTTGATAACCTCATTCAGTCTGCTTTCATTAATAATCTGCTCTATATCCGAAAGCGTCCGTCTGGGAGTAGACCCCTTGAATCTAATAGAAACCTTTGTCGCACGGATACCGGCTTTTTCTACAGCCCTTTTCTCCAGTTCGATTCCTTCCAGACCCAATTTTTCCATCTCTCCCTTCAGGTGATGAAATGAGATGCAGCAATCTAAAAAGCTGCCGAGTATCATATCCCCACTAATACCATTAAAGGCGTTGAAATACAGAATTTTCAATTCTTTAACCTCTTCCTTCTATTTTTCTATTTATCATTGATGCTATATATCCAGCCCCATAACCATTATCTACATTCACCACAGAAACACCCGGAACACAACTGTTTATCATACCCAGCAAAGCTACCAGACCGTTTAGATTAGCTCCATAACCCACCGATGTAGGAACAGCTATAATAGGATAATCTACAAGGCCGGCAACAAAGGAGGGAAGCGCTCCCTCCATTCCCGCTATAACTATCCCAGCATTGGCATTCTGAAATTTCTCCCGGTTTAAATAAAGTCTGTGAATTCCTGCAATACCAACATCATATAAAGGTTCAATGTAACTTCCCCTTATCTCAGCAGTAACCCTTGCTTCCTCTGCTACAGGTATATCTGCGCTACCCGCTGTGATTAATGAAATTTTACCTAACCTTTCCGGAACTTTCTCTTGATAATAAAGTACTTTTGCTCTTTCTTTATAGATTAAGTCAGGGAAATCATCACATAATTCCTTTGCAATATCTTTCTTGACCTTCGTGATCAGTACGATTTCTTCATTTCTGTCGAATAATTTACCAATTATCTTTTTAAGGTCAACCAGAATTTTTCCTTCAGCCATAATGGCTTCAGGAAAGCCTCGTCTCCTCTTTCTGTCAATATCGAGATTTGCAAAACCCATATCTTCTACGAATAGAGATTTTATCTTCTCTATCATTTCGTTGAATGTGAGTTCATCATTCTTCCATTTATGCCACAGACTATTAAACCTATCCTGAATGTTCTCCATCGAACCTTCCTGGTTTATATAGATTTATATCAAGAGTTGTATTATTGAATCCCATCCTTTTAGAGAGTTCCAATATTTCATTCTGATTCTCTTTTATCTTTGGTATATCGGATTCTCCTGTTTCCACTCTTATTTTATTGTTGACAATCCTGGCTCTTACCTGTTTTACGCCAAAATCCCTAATAAAATCTTCTATTTTATCTATCCTTCTCAGGGCTTTTTCAGTCACTTTTTTTTCGTAGGGCATCCGTGTCAGGAGACAAGCCAATGATTCAAAATCTGCAGACGGCAGTCCTATCTCTTCTGAAATTCTACGAATTTCTCTCTTTTTAACCCTGAATTCTAAGAATGGTGAACAGACACTCTTAAACTCGTCTAAAGCTTTTAATCCAGGTCTATAATATTCAGTATCTGTTCGGTTACTCCCTTCCAGAACGGCATTGTAATCTCCTTTATCCGCAATCTCTACAAGATGCTTAAGCATATATCTTTTACAGAAATAACACCTGAGCTTACTACCCTCTAATATTTCCCGGATGTCCAATATATTAATCTTCAGTTTCTCAACATCGATATCAAGGTATGAACTTATTTTATCTACATTCTTCTCTTCCTGTAAAGTAGTTGCTGGAGTCATTATGTGAACAGGCAGTACGTTCTCCCTTCCTGTAGCCTCAATAGCCAGCCATAAAAGCAGAGATGAATCCATCCCACCGGAGAAGGATACCACACACCTTTTATTCTTATAAATTGATTCAATCACTTCCCGGAACTTACCTTCCAAGACAAAAACCATTAAACTTTTACCCAAAACATGATTGGTTGACTATTGAATTATGGGAACACTGATACTTCCGTCCATCAGAAACAGGATTTCAGCATTTGGATCCTTTTTCTTGATTGCTTCATCGATTGCTATCTGGATAGAATCAAAGGGTCTAATAAAGATATTCTCTAATATCTCATCCTCGAGATCAGTCACGGCCCACATCTCTGCCCAGGTTGCTATCTCTGCCATCTTACCAGCTTTATGATAACCAAGTTTATACTCTTTTTCTATCATTTCCAGAACCTCTTCTGCAGAATTTGAGGATGAAAGGAGATCATAGAATGTCCTATCACCCAATCCTGTTCTGCATTTAGCGACCATTATTAATACACCGTTTTCTTTCAGGGCAAGTTTTCCATTATCAATTGCTTTCTGTGATTGATACAGATCCACATCCATTGGATAGGGAGCAACTGAAACCACAATTTCAGCCTTTTCTGGTATAAAAACACAGAAAACTTCCCTTGCATAGGAAATCGCCTTGTCAAATGATTGGTAGATATCACCGGCTGTTGCGGCATAAAGATTTCTCTCACCATCAAGGACTGTCTGAATTGAGAATATGGGTTTATCAGATATAGTTCTTATTGCTTCGTTAAAATCTTCATGGACTGGATTACCTTCCAGTTTAAGCGCTCTGGCACCGGGTTTTAAAGCAAGTTTATGGTTCTGCTGTATGGTTTTGTAACCTGCAACTCCCGGAAGGAAAGATTTTCTTCCACCTGTGAATCCGCCGAAATAATGTGGTTCCACAGAGCCTATTGGAATCAAACTGCCCGCGTCCCAGGCAATCCTGTTCACCCACATCTCCGTCTCATTTGATGTTGAGCCGATATAGACCATATCTTCCATCTTTCTTGCATCATGGACTATGATGCGGTTCTTCAATTCATCATAAAGGTCACCAAAGATAAAATTGAATTCCTCCTCGGTTGGAGCACGGTGGGCTCCTGTGGCTATTATATACTTTGCCGACTCCAAATCCATTCTTTCATTGAGTAATCTTAAGATAAGGGCAGTAGGGGTTGGTCTGGTTCCATCGTTCACTATAAAAAGAATGTCCTCACTCTCTTCCAGAAACTTGTCAAAATTTTCCATTCCAACAGGATTATCCAGTGCTTCCTGAAGAATTTTCTCTGGTTCTCTAATCTCTACCTTATTGGGGTAGACAATATCCTTTACATTCTCTTCAGGGACATCAACAGTAATTTTATCCTTACCGTATGGAACTTCTATCTTTATTTTTACCTCCTTTTTTATTTATTAACAAAACAATATAAACTTGGGCAATTTATCTTGCTCATAGTATTAACAACCCCATAACCGTTGTCAAGGGTTATTTAGCTATCAGTCATAAGTCACAGGTATTATGCTGAAATAAAAATACCTTGACATTGCCCGATTCAACATTAGTATTAGTAAAAATAAAGGAGGACACAATGGGTAAAGAACCTTCTGGAGAATTTGAGTATTCTCGTGGACTTGAAGGAGTATCGGCAGCCATATCTGCAATGTCACGTATTGACGGAGATGATGGCATATTAATCTATAGGGGTATACCTATTGAGATTATGGCAGAGAATTCAACCTTTGAAGAGGCAACTTACTTTCTGCTCTTTGGCAATCTCCCCAATAAAAAGGAACTTGATGATTTTACCACTGAAATGAAGGAATACAGAAAACTAACTTCAGAGGAAATCGAATGGATCAAGAATTTTCCAAAAGGTGGTCACCCAATGGATGCTTTGAAGA
Source organism: Caldifarciminota bacterium (assembly GCA_023131835.1). Lineage (GTDB taxonomy): Bacteria > Hydrothermota > UBA3072 > UBA3072 > UBA3072 > JAGLZA01. The sequence continues at coordinate 26,242 of JAGLZA010000099.1, read as the reverse complement.
CCTGTGTTTCCTATATGGGTATGGAGGAACCGCCACCTCCGGGAGAAAAACAGACATTAAGAGGATTTACCAAAAATGGTAAAAAAATCATTGCAAGGCTTCCATCTTTTGTTGCAGCGTTTGACAGAGCCAGAAACGGAAAAGAGATACTGCAACCGGATAATTCTCTTCCCCACGCTGCCAATTTCCTTTACATGCTTCATGGTGAAAAGCCCGATGAGGAGAGTGCCAAAATCCTTGACCTGGCATTTATTCTCCATGCAGACCATGGAATGAATGCATCCACCTTTTCGACTTATGTAACTTCTTCAACACTCTCTGATATATATTCCTCTATCATTACAGGGATAGGAACTCTTAGGGGCCCTCTGCATGGTGGAGCAAATGAGAGAGTGGTTGCTATGCTCCAGCAAATCGGAAGTCCTGAAAATGCCGAAGATTATATCATGAAGGCAATAAAAGAGCATAAGAAGATTATGGGCTTCGGTCACAGGGTCTATAAAGCCTACGATCCAAGGGCAAAAATCCTTAAAGATTATGCCAAAAACCTGGCTGGAAAGGAAGAAAGCAAATTGGTGGAAACAGCCATAAAGGTCGAAGAAATAATGATGAGAGAAGTGAGCAAGAAGGGAATATTCCCCAATGTTGATTTCTATTCCGGCTTCGCCTACAAAGCCATAGGAATTCCAACTGATCTCTTTACACCCATCTTCGCAGTGTCAAGAGTTTCAGGCTGGGTCGGTCATTGCATCGAGTACCGGCAACAAAATAGGATATTCAGACCGAGAGCAATCTACAACGGACCCATTGATGTTGAATATACTCCCATGGATGAACGGGAGTAGAATGAACAAAACGATATCTGAAAAAATCATCGGGGAGCACGTCGGGAGGGAGGTTGAGGCAGGGGAAATAGTTGTAGCAGATGTTGATGTGGCAATGGTGCAGGATGGGACAGGACCACTTTCTATTCAAAGGTTGCAGAAACTAAATATGGAGAGGGTCTTTGACCCAGAAAATACCATACTCTTTTTAGACCATGCCGCTCCATCACCCAGGAAAGAACTATCAAATTCTCACAAGATGCTGAGGGAATTCTCAAAGAAGACAGGCGCATATCTTTCAGAGGTAGGTGAAGGTGTATGTCATCAGAGGCTGGTTGAAGACTGGGCGAATCCCGGATACCTGATGGTTGGCGCTGATTCCCACACATGCACATCCGGTGCACTGGGGGCCTTTGCAACCGGAATGGGTTCGACTGATGTGGCACTTGCGTTTGCCCTCGGTAAGGTCTGGCTCAAGGTTCCTGAAACCTTCAAATTCATACTGAAGGGAGAACTCCCCGAAGGGGTGTATTCCAAAGATCTAATACTTCATATTATTCAAAAGATTGGCGCAGACGGCGCTACCTATAAAGCAATGGAATTTGAAGGAGAAACCATAGAGAATCTATCAATGGATTCAAGATTTACCATAACAAATATGGCAATTGAAGCAGGAGCAAAGACAGGGATTATCCCGACGGATAAAGATACAAAAAAATATCTTGAGATGAGAGGTAGAGGTGAGAGATACAGGGAAATTAAAGCTGACTCAGATGCTGATTATGAAAGGGTTTTTGAGATTGACGTCAGTGAATTAGAACCTGTTATTTCATTTCCTCATACCGTAGACAATGTAAAAAAGATATCCGAAGTTGATTCCATTCCCCTGGACCAGGTCTATATTGGAACCTGTACGAATGGAAGACTGGAGGACTTGAAGGTAGCGGCGGCAATACTGGAAGGGAGGAGAAGTAATCCGGAGACGAGACTGATAGTAATTCCTGCTTCAATGGATGTGTATAAGAAAGCATTAAAAGAAGGTTTAATAGAGATTTTCATCGAGGCAGGAGCAGCCATTCAATCTCCAGGTTGTGGTCCCTGTGTTGGTGTGCATATGGGTGTTTTAGGAGATGGAGAGAGGGTTCTCTCCACCCAGAACAGGAATTTTAGAGGCAGAATGGGAAATCCAGAGGGCTTCATTTATCTCGGGTCTCCTGCAATGGCAGCAGCCTCTGCAATTGAGGGTAAAATCACAGACCCGAGAAAATATCTGTAGGAGAAGTTATGGTAATTAAAGGTAAAGTATGGAAATTTGGTAACGATATATCAACGGATCATATAGCTCCTGGAAGATACTTCCACCTGAGGTCAAATCTACCGGAACTTGCCAAGCATGTTCTTGAGGATGCTGATCCCGAATTTGCTTCAAAGGTCAATGAAGGTGACATCATTGTAGCCGGTAGAAATTTCGGGCTTGGCTCTTCCCGTGAACATGCACCAAGAATTATAAAAATTGCCGGTGTATCCTGTATTATTGCAAACTCCTTTGCAAGGATATTCTACAGGAACAGTTTTAATATAGGATTACCTCTCCTGACAACAGATACAGATAAGATTGAGGAAGGAGACGAACTTGAGATTGACCTGGAGAGAGGGGAGATTAGGGATATAACCAAGGGATTTACCCTTAATTCCCTTCCTATTCCGCCATTTATGATGAGGTTAATTCAGGACGGAGGAATTGAGGAGCATGTGAAAAAATATGGAGATTTTAAAGTCGATTAAAGAGGAAGGATAGATAATGATTGAATTTGATAAACTTGCGCCACCTGAAAAAGGTAGAAAAATCGAAATGGAGAAAGGAAAATTGCAGGTCCCGGATCAGCCTGTAATCCCTTTTATTGAAGGTGATGGAATAGGTCCGGATATCATGAATGCATCTCAACCTGTCTGGAATGCAGCAGTGGAAATTGCCTATGGAGATAAAAGAAAGATTAACTGGTTTGAAATCTACGGGGGTGAGAAAGCATCTGAGATGTATGGTGAACCTCTCCCACAGGATACTATCAACGCAATTGAGCACTATATTGTAGCAATTAAAGGGCCACTCACCACACCTGTCGCCGGGGGTTATAGGAGCCTGAATGTCACAATGAGACAAATGCTGGAACTGTATGCATGTGTGAGACCGGTAAAGTATTACAGAGGGGTTCCCTCACCTGTGAACAATCCTGAGCAGATGGATATGGTTATATTCAGGGAAAATACCGAAGATGTTTATGCAGGGATCGAATGGGAACAGGGTACAGAAGAGGTTAAGAAGGTTATTGAATTCCTGAATAAGAAGATGGGAACGGATATCGCGGAGGACTCTGGAGTTGGGGTTAAACCTATGTCCATTAGAGGTACAAAAAGACTGGTACGCAAGGCTATCAAATATGCAATAGATAATGAAAGAAATAGTGTAACATTGGTCCATAAAGGCAACATAATGAAATTCACGGAAGGTGCTTTCAGGGATTGGGGATATGAAGTTGCAGTGGATGAATTCAGAGACCATGTTATTACAGAAGACGAACTGTGGGACCAGGTAAAGGGGCCTGATGGTGTAACTCCCACCACTAAAAAAGGGGCATTCAAACATCTGCGTGGTGGCAGAGAACCGGGTAATCCCGGTAAACGCATTGTAATAAAAGACAGGATTGCCGACCAGATGTTTCAGCAGGTCCTTACAAGAACAGATGAATATGACGTGGTAGCGTTACCCAATCTGAATGGGGACTACCTGTCAGATGCCTGCGCTGCCCAGATAGGTGGTCTTGGAATTGCTCCAGGCGCTAATATTGGGGATTACATTGCACTGTTTGAGCCAACCCATGGTTCGGCGCCTAAATACCGTGGTCTTGATAGGGTAAATCCATCCTCTCTGATTCTGTCAGGTGTAATGATGCTTAAATATATGGGTTGGGTCGAGGCTGCAGAGTTAATAGAAGATGCTCTTGGGAAGACCATTATGGATAGGAAAGTTACCTATGACTTTGCAAGACATCTAAAAGGTGTGGAACCAATAAAAACATCGGAATTTGGACAGGAGATTATAAGAAGGATGAAGAATTAATGATATGTAAAAATTGTGGTGAGGAAGTAAGGGATGATTTTGTTTTCTGTCCTTACTGTGGTTTTCCCATAAAGGAAGATTCACCTGCGTATTGGATGAGACAGGTAACGGAATTTAGAAGAAAGGGTAAAATGAGGGATGCTCTCAAGAATTGTCGAAAGGTATGTGAGGAATTAAATGATCCATATATATACAGGTTAGCTGGTTATCTTGCATACATTATTGGGGAGATTGAACTTGCTATTGAAAACCAGAAAAAATCTCTCAAACTCCTGCCTGATTTCCCTGACACTCTTTATGAAATTGGTATTTCATTTTTTAGGATGGGTAAGATAAAGAAGGCGATTGATTATTTTGAAAAATGTATTGGGAAAAATCCTGATTTTTCCATGGCATATTACTGGTTGGGTCACTGTTATTATCATACAGGAGATATTGATGAGGCAATAGACAATCTCCTAAAATTGATAAAGCACTCTCCCCAGTCAAAGATAGCTCATTACCATCTTGGAATTGCATATCACAGCAAGGGAAATGAGGAAAAGGCACTTGAGCACTTTAAGATTCTTGAAGAAGCAGGGGTTGAATATGCATCATTGTATTTCTGGATGGGAAATGGGTACTTCCTGCTCCATGAAATCACTGCTGCTATTAAATATCTCAAAAAAGCGCTGGAATTAAATCCAGAAGAAGATCGCTCAAAAAGATTACTTTCAAGAATTACTGAAGTGCCTCAGGTTTAACGATATGCTTCTCCCTGTGTTTAGTAAATACTTTTAGCCTTGATTTTGTGATTCAATTCACTATATCATTGTTCCACTTCTGTTCCTGGTCTGTTTATCGCAGGTGAAGCCAGTGGCGGAGTTCACGGAAGAAACCGTCTTATAGGAAATTCTTTGCTCGATGTTGTCGTCTTTGGAAGAAGAGTAGGTAAGTCTGCAAGTGAAAGTCGTGAATGGGGTCAGGCTTGCCCCGTAGGGAGGAAACGATCGTACTGGGGTGTCTCTGTGGCAAAAACAAGGGGGTGACGGATGTGGGTTAAAACAAACCAAATAATTCTTCTCTGTGACCTCTGTGTCTCTGTGGCAAAAAATGAGGGGGTTGTCAGGGTCTCCTCTGTGTTCTCTAAAAACATAAAAAATAAAGGGGGGTTGGGCTCTTTAGTTCTCCGTGTCCTCTGTGGCAAAAAATGGGGGGGAAGTAAGAAATGGGTTGACATTTATTTTAAACGTGTTACAGTGTGCTCAAATAACTGAAAATCGGTCAATCTAAAATAAGGAGGAGATATTGTGAGCAATAAAGATATTGAGGATCAGTTAGTTGAAGCTATTAGACGAGCAGAAACACAATTGCCCAATGATGTAGTATCTGCCCTGGAAAAGGCGTATGAGGTTGAGGAAGGACCAGCAAGGGTACAAGTTGAAGCAATCTTAGAGAACATCAAGGTCTCTCGAGAAACAGGTGCACCAATGTGTCAGGATACTGGAATACAGACGTTTTATATAGAGGTAGGTGCTGATTTCCCATATCTTGGGGAACTAAAGGATATCATTACAAATGCAGTCAAGCGAGCTAGCGGGGAAATTCCCCTCAGACCAAATACAGTAAATCCCTTTACTGGCGAGAATCCAGGAAATAACGTTGGAAACTATGTCCCCTACATAACCTGGGATATAGTAAAGGGAGAAGAGTGTACAATTCATTTGCTTCCCAAAGGTGGTGGCTCTGAGAATATGTGTGCACTTAATATGATGGCTCCTGGAAAGGGTATTAAAGGTTTAAAGCGATTTGTAGTTGACCACATTGTAGGTTGCGGAGGAAAACCATGTCCACCAACTGTTGTTGGAATTGGTGTTGGTGGTGGGGCAGACCTATCCTTAAAACTTGGTAAGAAGTCATTACTCAGGGATGTAGGCGTACGACATCCCGAACCCCATATTGCCGAATTGGAAGAGGAATTACTCAAATTGATTAATGAATCAGGAGTAGGTCCTATGGGTGTTGGAGGGAAGACAACTGTTCTTGATGTGCATATAGAGTATGCACATAGACATCCTGCTTCCTTTCCTATTGGAATTGCAGTCCAGTGCTGGGCTGATAGGCGTTCTACAGTAAGGATAACTAAAGATGGAAGAGCGGAGGTGATCTAAAATGGCAACTATAAAATTAAATACTCCATTTGATAAGAAGGATATACAGAATCTCAAGGTTGGCGATACGGTTTATATATCTGGCAAGATGTTTACTGCGAGGGATGAATGCCACTTGAAAATGTTGGAATTACATAAAGAAGGTAAAGATATACCATTCAAACCTGAAGATATGGCACTTTTCCACTGTGGTCCGGTGGTTCAGAAGAAGAATGACGAATGGAGAATCGTTTCTGCGGGTCCTACTACCTCTATCAGGATGGAAATCTTTGAAGACGAATTCTTAAAAACCTTTAAATGTAGAATGATTATTGGTAAAGGAGGAATGGCTGATAGGACTCTAAAGGCTTTAGAAGAAGTAGGTGCTGTATATGTTCATTATACAGGAGGAGCAGGAGCTCTGGCTGCCATGGCGATTAAGAAGGTAGAAGATGTTTATTGGCTTGATGAACTGGGTATACCTGAGGCTGCCTGGATACTCGATGTTTGCGAATTTGGTCCTTTAACTGTGACCATAGATGCACACGGAAATAGCCTCTATAACGAATTAGGTAAAGAGATCCAGAAGAACTTAGAGAAGATACACAGAGAAATAGAAAAATAGCTAAAGAAGCGAAACTAAGAAATTTAGGAAGGGGGAATTTGGTTGAAGAGGAACTCTTAGAATTAGGAGAGAGTAAGCCGTTTGATCGGAGAATCATGTAATCAAACAAACACTCACCTACCTTGACATCCTGTATTTTTTTATTAAGTTTACTTTGGATTTAATGGGAGGTTGGTATGGAAATCAAAAAGGTATTAGTAGAAATAGTTGGTGAAGAAAATGTTCGAGATGCGCTTGCAGAGTTATATGTATATGGTTCAGATGCATCTATTCATCGGGAGTTGCCAAATGTAGTTGTTCGACCTAGGACTGTTGAACAGATTCAAAAAATCATAGAGTATGCAAATAATGAGATAATTCCTGTAATAGCGCGTGGAGCTGGTTCTGGAATGTCCGGTCACTCCGTACCTATTGACCACGGGATTGTACTCGATATGAAGGGAATGAACCGTATACTTGAAATAAAGTGCGAAGATATGTATTGTCGTGTTGAATCTGGTGTAGTGGATGATGATTTAAATCGCGCAATTAAACCTTTTGGAGTGTTCTACCCACCATCACCTGCATCAAGTCGAATCGCAACAATAGGGGGTGAAATCGCTAATAATGCCAGTGGCATACGATCCGTAAAATATGGTGCTACAAGGGATTATGTATTAGGAATGAAGGTTGTGCTTGCTGATGGCGAAATTGTGAATCTTGGTGGTAAGACCCGTGTTGAAGCGGCAGGGTATCAGATACACAGGTTAATGGTTGGCTCAGAGGGAACACTTGGTATTATTGTTGAAGCAACCATGAAGTTTATACCGTTACCGAAGCTTAGATGTCTTGGTATGGCAACCTTTGAGAAACTTGAAGATGCAGGTAATGCAATAGCGAATATAATTGCGAGTGGGGCAGAACCATCAATGCTTGAACTTATGGATAATATTGCGATTGAAGCAGTCAATACTGCAATGAAACTAGGGTTACCTGATGTTGAAGCGATTATACTCTTTGAAGCCGATGGTAAGGTCAAGGAAGCTGTAGATTTTGAAATGCAAGGAATGAAAGAGATTTGCGAGAAACACGATGGTAAAGTTACGGCAATGAGTTATGATGCGAAAGAGCGTACGAAGATATACGCCGGTCGTAAGAAACTATTCCCGGCATTATCACGATACAAAGAGGGATTTGCCTGTACTTCACTTGCAGATGATATGGCAGTTCCGTATTCAAAAATGGCAGAATGCGCCATGAAGATTCACGAAATAGCGGAAAAGAATGGAATAATAATGACTGCATACGGACACTGTGGCTCAGGTGTTATGCATACAAAGATTTTGATGGATACGACAAAAAAAGAGCAATGGGAGGCTGCAAAAAACGCAGTTGAAGAAGTTTATGATTATGTGGATAGTATTGGTGGAATAACTTCTGGAGAGCATGGTATAGCTTTATCTAAAGCACCTGCATGGAAGAGAGCAAGGAAGGACCTTGTTGAAGCAATGCGGAAAATCAAACATGCACTTGACCCAAATAATATTTTAAATCCACATAAATTGATGGATGCACCCGATGATTGGTTAACAGCAACCCCCATTAGATATAGAGTTAAGGAATAGATGATAGGATGGATGCAAAAGAACTAAAAAAATGGGAAGCAGAGTTAAATATTTGTATTAGATGTGCTTACTGTTTTGAAGGTTGTCCTGTATATAAGGAGCTTGGATGGGAATCAGATGGAGCAAGGGGTAAGATTGTCCTATCATACGGACTTTTCTCCGGGGAACTTGAGTCTTCTGAGTATATTGCAGATAAGATATTTGAGTGCACCTATTGTAGAGATTGCGTGGAAAGATGTTCTGCCAATGTATCAGTCCCTGATATTTTAACCGCTGCGAGGACAGATCTTGTGAATGATGGTTATAAAAATGAAGCTCATTTGGAATTATTAGATAAGATTAAAGACACAGGAAACATCTTTGGTAAAGAACTGAAGTCTCCAGTACGAAATGGGGAAGTTCCTGTTCTCCTCGGATGCCGCCTCCTTGAGAGAACAGAAGATACAAAAAGATATCTTGAGATTTTAGAGAAGTTAGGTATAAAGCCGAAGGTAGTGGATGAGACCTGTTGTGGTATGCCATTTGGAGTCCTTGGTTATAAAGACGACCTTGCAACACATAAGGAGGAGTTTCGCAGGAGATTTCCTTACAAAAAGTTTATATGTATGTGCACAACCTGTGTGTTCTTTATCAGGAAAAATTATCCCGATCTTGAAGCTATATATGTGATAGAGGAGGTGGTAAAAAGGTTACCTGAAGTTGAGCATAAAAAACTCGGAACAAAGGTTACCTATCATGACCCGTGTAACGTTGCCCGAGGTATGGATATGGTGGATGAGCCAAGAAGTATATTGAAAGAGATAGGCGTGGAGCTTGTGGAATTACCAACCAGTGGTAAACAAGCAGAATGTTGTGGAGGAGGCGGAGGATTACTCGTTACCAATAATCCACTTGCAGAAAAACTTGCAGAAAAGCGTGTGAACCAGGCTCTGGAAATAGGAGTGGATACTCTCGTAACACTCTGTCCGACCTGCGAATTTAATATAGGAAACGTAGCCAGTAAGAATAGCGGAAAACTTAAGGTCAAGAATCTCCTGGACCTTGTATGGGAGTCGTTGAAATAGAAAGAAGGCAGGAATCTATGCTCGCTGGAATATTTGCTCTTATAGAAATAAATAGGCAAGCATACAGTACAAATCAGAACTGCCTTAGTTTATGTTTTTTTATCACCTCTAAATACTTATGAAGATTTCACTTCGATTAAAGCTACTCTTTTATTTTATATCAGTAATCATACTTACTGGTATTGTGTCTACCACAGTAGGAGTACACCTAATTGGTGATAGAATAGTGAAACAAGCTCAGAATAAGGTTGAATTAGACCTTAATTCAGCAAGAGAAATATACAAAGATAAAATAAAAGAAGTTAGGACTTCAATTCGTTTAACTGCTCTACGGTTCTTCTTAAAAGATGCAATCTTGAAAAATAATATAGGCAACCTGGAAACAGAAATAAGGAAAATTAGAAAAAGGGAATCTTTGGATATACTCGTTTTAACAGATAGTAATGGTAAAGTTATTTTCAGAGCGCGGAACCCTGCAGTTTATGGAGACTACCAGGTAGATGATGAGCTCATAGGAAGGGTGATTTATATGAAAGAAATAGTTGCATCTACAGTGATAATCACAAGAGATGAATTAGTAAAAGAAGGAGAGGACCTTGCTCTGCAGGTTCGTATGAAGCTTATTTCGACTCCTAAAGCAAAACCAAGACCAGGAAAAGAAGAGACCTCTGGAATGATGATAAAAGCAGCAGCTCCTGTCCTTGATAAAAAGGGAAACTTAATCGGGGTATTATATGGTGGGAACTTGCTCAATAGAAATTATGAAATTGTGGATAAGATAAAAGATATAGTATATCGTGGAGAGACATACAAGGAAAAAGACATTGGAACTGCTACAATTTTTCAGGGAGACCTACGTATCTCCACCAATGTAAAAACAGTGGGTGGAACTAGAGCTATTGGTACACGTGTATCGAAAGAAGTAAACAATAAAGTATTGATAAAAGGGGAACCCTGGATTGGCAGAGCATTTGTAGTAAATAATTGGTATATAACAGCCTATGAACCTATAAGAAATATCAAAAATAAAGTAATTGGTATTCTGTATGTTGGAATACTTGAAGAAAAATTTGTGGATATGAGAAGACGAACTTTATTAACGTTTTTGATGATAACATTTGCTGGGATACTCGTCGCTTTTGCTATTTCAAATATCCTTTCAAATAGTATAACAAGGCCTATTCGCTCTCTTGTCTCTGCCTCTGATAAATTAGCAAAAGGATACTTAAGTCATAGGGTTGAATGTAGGACTGGAGATGCGATTGGAGAACTGGCAAGGGCATTTAACTGTATGGCAGATTCAATAAAAGAAAGAGATGAACAATTAAAAGAATATGTAAAGCAGGAAATAATGAAGTCGGAGAGGTTGGCTATGATAGGGCAATTAGCAGCAGGGGTTGCCCATGAAATAAATAATCCTCTTGGAAGTATTTTGATATATAGTCACCTTTTACTTGAGGATTTAGAAGAGAATGATCCTCGTGGAGAAAATCTGAAGAAGATAGTTAATCAAGCGACGCGATGTAAAGTAATCGTAAAAGGACTTCTTGATTTTGCGCATCAAAGTGAACCTGAAATGAAACCCTCCGATGTAAATAGAATAGTTAATGAAGTTTTATCACTTGTGGAAAGACAAGCGGTATTCCATAATATAAAAATAATCAAGAAGCTCTCGATAAACCTACCCTTTGTTATGGTGGATGAAACACAAATACAACAAGTATTTATGAATATTGTACTAAATGCCGCTGAGGCAATGGAAGGGCAGGGGGAATTGATAATTGAAACCTCATCTGATGGAAAATTCATAAACGCGAAATTTACTGATACAGGGTGTGGAATTCCGGAACAAAATATTAAAAAACTGTTTGAACCATTTTTCTCAACTAAAACAAAAGGGCATGGAATAGGTCTTGGTCTTGCCATAAGTTATGGGATTATTAAAAAGCATAATGGTAGAATAAATATTGATAGTGAGGTTGGGAAGGGTTCTACATTTACTATTCAATTGCCAATACAGAGAAAGGATGACTGAAGGTCTGAATATCTTGGTGGTAGACGATGAAGAAGCTATGCGTGATGCCCTTTACGAGATGCTTCATAGGAAGGGACATAATGTAACAGTTGCCAGAGATGGTTATAGAGGGCTCAAACTTTTAGATAGTAAAGATTTTGATATAGTAATTCTGGACTTGAAAATGCCTGGTATAAGCGGCATGGAAGTTCTAAGTGAGATAAAGAATAAGAATCCTGAGACTATTGTGATTGTTATAACAGGATATGCTACTGTTGAATCAGCTGTTAATGCGATGAAGTTAGGAGCATACGATTTCATTCCTAAACCATTTACTCCTCCGGAATTAAATGCAATTATTAAAAGAGCGGAAGAGAAAAGGAAATTGGCAATAGAAAACATATATCTTCATGAACAGTTAAGCACATACATGAGAATGGATGGAATTATAGGTGAAAGTGAGGCGATGATAAAAATAAAAGAGTTGATAAGAAAAATAGCACCAACCGATAGTACTATTCTAATCTCAGGAGAAAGTGGTACAGGAAAGGAACTTGTAGCAAGGGCAATTCATCGTTATAGTAAAAGGAAAAATAAACCCTTCGTTACTTTTGATTGTGGTAGTATTGTAGAGAGCTTGTTTGAGAGTGAACTGTTTGGACATGTTAAGGGGTCTTTTACAGGAGCAATCGCCACCAGGCATGGAAAATTTGAACTTGGCAATAGAGGGACTATATTCTTTGACGAGATAGCAAATATCAGTATAAATGTTCAGGGTAAACTCTTGCGGGCAATTCAGGAAAGGGAGATATCAAAAGTCGGAAGTACTCAGACTATCAAGATAGATGTAAGAATTATTTCTGCTACGAATAAGGATCTCGTGAAAGGTATAAGGGATGGGACATTTCGCGAAGACTTATTTTACCGACTAAGTGTAATACCCATTCATCTTCCACCACTCCGGGAGCAAAGAGACGATATACCTATTTTGGCAAACTATTTCCTTGGCAGGTATAATCGAAAGCGGAAGAAAGGTGTAAAAACTATCTCAGAGAGAGCAATGCATGAACTCACCACATATGACTGGCCAGGAAATGTAAGGGAGTTACAAAATATCATAGAACGAGCGGTGGTACTGGCAAAGGGAGATATTATTAAACCCGCCGACCTCTTTTATCCATCACGAACAGATAGCGAAAGACCTGCTGATTCTACCCTTGAATCAGTAGAAAAAGAACATATAAATAAAATTCTAAAAGCTTGTAACTGGAATAAAAGTAAAGCTGCAAGATTACTTAAAATCGACCGTAAAACACTACGCTTAAAGATAAAAAAATACGGAATAAAATCGGGAAATAATTCTCCAGAACCGGGGTAAAACTCCCCAAAAACTAATGAAAATAACAATAGAAAAACCTTCCATAAATTAAATAAATTTATAGTAACATAAAGAAGACCAATCACTTAAATAAAACTGTAAATTGATATTTTTTTATGGTATGAAATTTGCATATAAGTAATAGAGACTTTTATGTAGAAGAAATGGGTTATTTTTGATAGAATATATGGAAATTGAACAGATTGAAAGAATGTAAGGCAATAAAGTTTAAATAAAAAGGGAGACGATTATGAGAAGAACTGCAAAAATATTGATAATTGATGATGATAAATCTATATGTGATTCCTGCACTCAGGTATATGCTAAGGATGGTTACTCTGTAGATATTGCAGGAGATGGATTAACCGGGTTGCAGAAAGTAAAAGAGTTGAAACCAGACCTTGCACTTATTGATCTCAAAATGCCAGGAATGAGTGGTATGGAAGTCCTTGAAGAGATTAGGAAAATCGATCCGGAAATTGTCTTAATAGTTATTACAGGTTATGCAACAATAGATTCAGCAGTCGAAGTGATGAAAAAAGGCGCATATGATTTTTTACCAAAACCATTTACGCCTGATGAACTAAGAATAATCACAAAAAGGGCTCTTGAGAAGAGAAATTCTCTTATTGAAGTTCATCGATTACAAAAAATGAGAGAAGGATTTATCAGTATGGTTTCACATCAACTAAGAACGCCACTTGTAGCCGTACAGGAATATTTTGAAGTAATTTTGGGAGGAATGGCAGGCGAAGTTACAAAAGAGCAAAGGCAAATGTTAGAGAGGTCAAAGATTAGGATTGATGAACTTTTGATGTTAATCAAAGATTGGCTTAACCTATCAAAAATAGATTCTAATAGAATCGTAGATAAATTAGAACCAGTAGAATTGATTCCAATTCTTACTGAAGCTTTGAATTTAGTTAAGACATTAGCAAAACAGAAAAACATTAACTTGAAAATGGATGTTCCAATGGATTTGCCAATGGTTCTTGGCGACAGGGAAACTTTAAAGCAGGCATTTTTAAACCTACTGGATAATGGAATAGAGTATGGAAAAGATGGGGGGTCTCTCACAATCAATGTGAAAGAAGAAAATGAGAATATTGTAGTAGATATTTCTGATAATGGTGTGGGGATCAAAGTTGAGGAATTACCCTTTATCTTCGAGCAGTTTTATCAAACCAAGGATCAGAAAACAAAAAGAACTGGTGGTACCGGTTTAGGATTATCTATTGTAAAGAAGATAATAGATGCTCATTATGGTACTATCAAGGTGATAAGTGAACCTGGGAAAGGAAGTACTTTTACTGTATTTTTACCCCGGGTGAAAAACAAGGAGGTGAAAAAATGAAAGGAGCAAAGATCTTAATTGTTGATGACGATATAGATTTTTGTACAGCTACAACTAAGATACTGGAAAACAAAGGATACGAAGTAGTCATAGCCAATGATAGTAGATCAGCCCGACTCAGGCTAAAAAAAGAGAAACCAGACCTGATTATTCTGGATATAATGCTCCCTGGCCAGGATGGATTTTCACTTTGTAGTGAATTTAAAGAGAGCACAGACTTCTTTGAAATACCAATTCTTGTTCTGACTTCGGTTAGTACTGAAACAGAAGGAGAAAAATATGCTGAGAAGATTGCGCTACACCATAAGGCAGATGATTTTGCTGAAAAACCTATCGATTATAAAGATTTACTTGCCAGGGTGTATGCATTAATCACTCGCAGAGAGATTACTGTATCTGAACCCTCAGAGAAGAAAAAAATTCTTTTTATTGATAGTGACCGTGATTTCGTGCGCTCTATGCGTTTGGTGCTGGAAGCAAACAATTATGAGGTACAGACTGCAGATACTGGTCATGGAGGGATTAGAATGGTAAAAGCAATGACTCCCGATCTTATTATAATAGATGTAATGCTTCCCGATAAAGATGGCTTTACGGTATCTCGTGAATTAAAAACGAATGCTCAGACATACAATATACCCATTCTTATCGTGACAACCCTTGATAAGCAGTTCAGAAAGCCCGATTTTGTCCATACTATAGCTGCTACTCACAAGGTGGATGAGTTGATTCCCAAGCCTATAAAACCTGAAGTTCTACTGAAGAAAATACAACAATATGTTTAGACTGATAAGAGTAATAAGATTTTGTTGAATTTAGCTGATACGCAAATAATATCAATAGTCATAGGAGTATTAGCTCCCTGTAGAATGACGTTAAAGGCAGACACAGAAGGGTTAAAGTTTTTAGAACTTTTTATAGCTTACTTTTACTAAAATTTAGGAGGTAAAAATGGATAAAAAGAAAATCCTTATTGTTGATGATGACCCGGATTTTGTACTTGCAACCAGGACAATACTGGAAAGCAATTCTTATGAATGTGCCTGTGCAAGTTCAGCAAAAGAGGCTCTCGAAAATGTAAAGGAGATTATGCCTGACTTAATTGTACTGGATATTATGATGGAGCATATTACGGCTGGTTTGGAAGTTGTAAATAAGCTAAGAAATCCTGATAGAAAATCTCCGTATTTTAGTTGTTCTAAAATCCCAATATTGATCATATCCAGTATACAGGAAGTTATGAAAATGGACTTTTCTGAAATAGCAGGAACACAACTCTTACCCGTAGATAATTTTTTAGAAAAACCTGTTTCGCCAAGTACGCTCTTAGCCAGGATAGAGACTCTTACAAAGACTGTATCTCTTGAAGAACTTCTTGCTAAAGCAAATAAACCAGGTGAAGATGCCATGACACTACATCCTTTTTATCGTGGAAAAATTTCGGTTATTCCTAAATGCTGCATTAGAGATTTTAATGATTTTGCAATATGGTATACACCTGGAGTTGCCGAACCTTGCCGTGATATTAGTAAGAACCCGGAAAAGGTCTATGAACACACAAATAAGGGAAATCTCGTTGCCATTGTATCCGATGGCACGAGAGTTTTAGGGCTTGGTGATATAGGACCGGAGGCTGGTCTACCTGTAATGGAAGGTAAGGCAATCCTTTTTAAATACTTGGGTGGGGTGGATGCTTTTCCTATAATGCTGGATACCAAGGATCCGGATGAAATAATTACCGCATGTAAATGGTTAGCACCTACCTTTGGTGGGATAAATTTAGAAGATATCGCTAAGCCAAAATGTTTCTATATATTAGATAAACTGCGGAAAGAAATGGACATTCCGGTCTGGCATGATGACCAGCAGGGAACGGCAGCAGTAACTCTGGCCGGGTTGATAAATGCGCTCAAGATTATAAACATAGGACTCAGTGAAGCAAAGATAACAATGGTAGGTGCAGGTGCCTCAAATATTGCTATCTCAAGAGTTATAATTGCAGCTGGTGTTAATCCCCAGAATATTATTATGGTAGACAGTAAGGGGATTCTGAATAAAGAAAGGAAGGATCTTAAAGATTTGAAAGAGAAATGGAATATGTGTCAGATATCTAATGCTGAGGGTAGAAAAGGAAGAATACCCGAGGCAATGAAAGATGCAAATGTCTGTATTGCGCTTTCACGATCTGGTCCTGGTACTATTAAACCAGAATGGGTAAGTTTAATGGCAGATGATGCAGTAGTCTTTGCCTGTGCCAATCCTGTTCCTGAGATATGGCCATGGGAAGCAAAGAAAGCTGGTGCAAGAATAGTTGCAACAGGTAGATCGGATTTTCCCAATCAGGTTAATAATTCACTAGGATTTCCAGGTATCTTCAGAGGTGCTTTAGATGTAATGGCAAAAACAATAACTGATGAGATGTGTATTGCTGCTGCTGCTGAACTGGCAAAATGTGCCGAAGACAAAGGTCTTTCTGAAGAATATATAGTTCCAACAATGGATGAGTGGGAAGTTTATCCAAGGGAGGCAACTGCTGTTGGTATGAAGGCAATAGAGCAGGGTGTTGCCAGGTTAAAGATTTCTGAAGAGGAGTTGTACAGGAAGGCTGAGATTACTATAAGAAATGCTCGGGAAGAAACAAAATCTTTGATGAGAAATGGTTTTATAAAGATGCCTAATGCATAAAATCAAGAAATAATATGATTATATTATGTCTTAATTGTGGAAGTTCCTCTGTAAAGTACAGACTGTACGACTGGGATAGAAAGGAAACTATAGCAAGTGGTGTTGTTGAAAGAGTTGGACTTGACGGTTCTTTTTGTACACATGAAGTTCCTGGACAGGCCAAGGTGAAAATTGAACTTGAATGTCCCAATCACCGTGAAGCAATCAAATTTGTTGTTGATATACTTACATCTCCGGAGAGTGGTGTTATCAAAGATCTATCACTGATTTCTGCAGTTGGACATCGCGTTGTTCATGGTGGTGAAAGATTTGCTAAATCTGTAATTATTAATGATGCGGTCCTCATGTCATTTAAGGAATTGATATCTTTGGCTCCACTCCATAATCCACCCAACATCCTTGGAATTGAAGCAGCGAGAGAATTACTTCCGGATGTTCCGCATATGGCGATTATGGATACGGCATGGCATCAAACTATGACAGAGCACGTGTTTATGTATGCTCTACCTTACCAATGGTATGAGAAGTATAAAATCAGGAGATATGGATTTCATGGCACATCGTTTATATATGTTTCCAGAAGGGCGGCTGTTCTTCTAGGTAAGGACCCTTTTAAATGCAATCTTGTAATATGTCATATTGGCAATGGTGTATCTTTGAATGCTGTAAAATTTGGTGTATCCTATGATACAAGTATGGGATTTACGCCTTTAGAAGGAATGATAATGGGAACAAGAGCAGGTGACCATGATGTGGCTATTGATTTCTTCATAATGGAAAAGGAAGGCTATACACCGAAAGAAATGGATTCAATACTTAATAAGAAGTCCGGAATCATAGGTATAACTGGTAAGTATATTGATAGGCGTGATGTGGAAACCGAAGCAGCAAAAGGAGATGAAAGAGCAAGACTTGCTATAGAAATGGAGAGTTACAGGATTAAAAAGTATATTGGTGCATATGTAGCAGCGCTTGGAGGAATTGACGCTGTTGTTTTTACTGCCGGAGTTGGTGAAAAGAGTAGTATCATCAGGGCAAAGGCGTTAGACGGATTTGAATTTATGGGTATTGAATATGATAAGGAGAAAAATGAAATTGCTCAAACAAGAAACGCAGAATGCGATATTAGTGCAAAAAACTCAAAGGTTAAGGTTTTTGTCATCCCAACAGATGAAGAAAGGGTTTTTATAGAGGATGTTGTTGCACTTTATGAAGAGTCTAAGGGTAGGAAAGTAAGATTCACTTACAGGTTTCAGTTACCACATTATAGAAATTCCCTTCGCGATAAAGCATTTGAAAAAGAATGTGAGAAGAATCCAAATTTACGTAAAGTTGTAGCAAAAATTCCGTGAGGAGCGAATAAAAATTATAGTGTAAACAAAGAGTAAAAGGTTTATTAATACTGACAGATCTTCTTTTGTATGAACCGTAAGAATATAGAATTATCTGATTATTCTATAATTCATAACTATTAGCATTTTCTGATATCGAGTAAAAAGGGACTTGCCCGAACACTAAAGTATTCAAAAAATATTTTATATTATTTGGAGTTTCATCATTTTTTACCGCTTAGATTTTCTTAAGGTAGGAATATCAAACCTTACAGCGAATTAACAAGTAGATACTTGCGATTACAAACAAAAAGTCGCGAGGACTTGCCGTTCATAAACCGCAGTCGATTTCCCCGGCGAGGAAATCGCTGCTTCCGCTCTCGGCCTCGCTCCCCTTGATTTCCAAGGAAATCAAGGAACCATGCCCGCTCGGCCTCCGAGAGGATTTCTAAACGGCAAGTCCTCGCTTTCTTAACCGGAGATTTGTAGGCTTCTATATAAAAAATGATGAAACTCCAATTTATATTATCTATTGCATTTTTTTTATATAACAATATTATTGTTTATTATATATTTTAGGTAGATAGATAAAATGAAAAATATAGACTTTGTTTTATATAAAATATTTATTATATGTGAGCTCCAAAATAGGAGGATCCCGGATGATAAATAGCCATAAATGGAGAATAAGCAATGGAAGTTAAGTATTTAAAACCCTGGGAATCAGAGTTAAATATTTGTATAAGGTGTGGTTATTGCTATGAAAATTGCCATTTATTTAAGATATCCAGTTGGGAATCTGATAGTCCGCGTGGTAAATTAATATTGATTTACGGATTATTGACTGGTGCTATTGAACCAACAGAGGAGATTTCCAGGAAAATATTTGAATGTTTTTATTGTAGACTTTGTGAAAATAGTTGTTCGGCTAATATTTCTGTAACAGAGATTATAACCGATGCAAGAAAAACTTTAATCGAGGCCGGTTTTGATGTTGAAGGTACTACAGCATTGGTTGATGAAGAAATTTGTAGCGGATGTGGAGTATGTGTATCGGTTTGCAAAACAGAGGCTACTTCATTAGAGGAAGAAGAGGGGGGTAAAAAGAAAGCCAGTGTGGATAAGTCTACCTGTGAGGGTTGTGGTGTTTGTATTGCAGCATGTCCTTCTGGTGCAAGAAAATTAGAGGAAGGATATAAAGTCTCTCAAAAAGAATTACTTACCGAAATAAGAAAAATCCTGGAGGTTACAAATTAATAATTCAACAGCCGAAAGAGCAAAGATAACAACATTCTGTTGTAATTGGTCAGTACATCCGGGGTTAAAGCTGAGTAATTTTCCCACTGAGGAAGAGAATAAGTCCATTGTCACTATGTGCACAGGACGAGTAGGTCTAGAATTAGTATTACAGGCATTTGAATACGGCGCCTGGGGAGTTCTTATCTGTGCATGCTCTCTTGGTGAATGTAAACATGATGGTAATTATAAAACATTACGCAGAGTTCTATTACTTAAGATGGTATTATCCCAATTTAATATTGAACCAGAAAGAGTAAGAATTGAATGGATTGATACTGGTGAAATCACAAAGCTCTGTGATGCAATGAATGGATTCTATGATGAGATGTTAAAATTAGGACCTATCAAATTAGGACGGTGATATGACAAAACCAAAGGTCGCTTTTTACTGGTGTGCATCATGCGGTGGTTGTGAGGAAGCAGTTGTGGACCTTGCGGAAGATTTATTAGAAGTCGTAGATGCTGTCGATATAGTATTCTGGCCAGTAGCACTTGATTTTAAAAGAAAAGATGTGGAAAATATGAAAGACAAGGAGTTAACCGTCAGCTTTATAAACGGAGCAGTCAGGACTGAAGAGCAAGAAGAGATGGTAAAGCTCCTTCGTGAAAAATCCGGGTTGGTTATTGCGTTTGGCAGTTGTGCTCATATAGGGGGAATTCCCGGATTGGCAAACTTTTCGGATAGGGATGGAATCTTCGAAAGAGTATATAAAACAACAGAATCTACAAATAACCCGAAAAGCATATTACCCAAAGTAAAGACACAAATCGCTGAAGGGGAACTCACCTTACCTCTTTTCTTTGATACGGTGAAGACCTTAGATCAGGTAGTTGAGATTGATTATTATATACCCGGTTGTGCTCCTCCTAAAGATTTAATTATGGATGCGGTGACTGCTATACTAAAAGGAAAATTGCCAGAGAAAGGTTCAGTATTGGCTCCTAAAAAAGCCTTGTGTGATGAATGCGATAGGAATGATTCAAAGCCAGAGAAATTAGAGATTGCTGAATTCAAGAGAGTCCATGAAATCGAAATTGACCCGGAGAAGTGCTTTTTAGCTCAGGGTATTATATGCATGGGAATTTCCACTCGTGCCGGGTGTGGACAGCGTTGTATAAATGCAAATATGTCTTGCAGAGGATGTTTTGGTCCTCTGGATGAAGTTAAGGATCATGGTCTAAGAACCATGGCAGGTATCGCATCGATATTTGCTCTCGAAAATGAAGAAAAAATATCCGAAGAGGAATTACAAAAATTGATGGACAATCTTGTTGACCCTGCGGGTCTGTTTTATATGTATAGTTTACCATCTTCAATACTAAGAGGTAAGAGGATGGAGAAATAATGGGTAGAAAACTAACGATTGATCCAATTACACGGTTAGAAGGACATGGAAAGATAGAGATATTCCTCGATAATAAAGGGAATGTTGCTAATGCTTATCTCCAGGTTCCAGAACTCCGGGGTTTTGAAAAATTCTCTGAAGGTCGTAGGTCAGAGGAAATGCCACGAATTACACCTAAAATCTGTGGAGTGTGCCCTACTGCACACCATATGGCTTCAACAAAAACATTAGATGACCTATATAAGGTTCAAGTACCTCCTGCTGCTAAAAAAATTCGTGAATTGATATATTCTGCATTTATGTTTGAAGATCATACTCTACACTTTTATTTCTTAGGTGGTCCGGACTTTGTGATGGGTCCAGATGCTCCTCCTTCAGAAAGGAATATACTTGGGGTAATCCAAAAGGTTGGTGTAGAAACAGGTAAAAGAGTAATTAATATTAGAAAAAGGACACGGGATATCATCACCTTATTAGGAGGAAAAGTTATTCATCCTGTATGTGGATTACCAGGTGGTGTTTCAAAGGGACCAACTAAGGATGATAGAAAGGAAATTATACAGACTGCCAAGGATGCGATTGAGTTTTCTAAGTTCAGTCTAAAACTCTTCGCTGATGTTGTACTTCAGAATAAAAAATATGTGGATCTTGTGGTAGGGGACATATATAAACACAAGACATATTATATGGGTATGGTGGATGAGAATAATAAGGTTAACTTCTACGATGGAATGATAAGGGTTGTTGATCCTGAAGGTAATGAGTTTTGTAAATTTAAAGGTAGGGACTATCTTAATCATATTGAAGAACATGTGGAAGAGTGGAGTTACATTAAGTTCCCCTATTTGAAAAATGTTGGATGGAAAGGTTTTACCGATGGAATTGATAGTGGTGTATTCAGGGTTGCCCCTCTAGCACGATTGAATGCATCTGATGGGATGGCTACCCCTCTTGCGCAGGAAGAATATGAGAAGTTTTATGATGTGTTAGGAGGAAAACCTGCTCATTATACGCTTGCTTTCCATTGGGCAAGATTGGTAGAGCAAATGTATGCAGCAGAAAGATTACTGGAGCTGGCAGAAGATAAGGAAATCCTGAATAAGAATATCAGGAACATACCCACCGAAACACCAATTGAAGGGGTTGGAGTTGTGGAAGCACCAAGAGGAACACTATTCCATCATTATAAGACTGATGAAAAAGGGATTATAGAGAAAGTCAATCTGATAGTTGCTACGGTTAATAATTCAGCAGCTATGTCAATGTCCATTAAGAAAGCAGCCGAGAGACTGATAAAGAATGGTAAAGTTTCTGATGGATTACTAAATATGGTGGAAATGGCATTTAGGGCTTACGACCCATGCCTGGCTTGTGCTACCCACTCATTACCAGGGCAGACACCTCTCAAAATTAGAATATATAATTCAGATAGAGAAGTTATTAAAACAATAATAAGGGATTAAATTCTTTAAGGGTTCGAGGATTCAAGGGATCGAGGGGTCAAGGTTATAAATTGCATAAAAGAAAACAACCTAAAATACTTATACTGGGGTTGGGAAACCCAATTCTATCCGACGATTCAGTTGGGCTTAAGATTGTTGATGAAATCGAGAAACTTCTCTGTCGAAATGAAAATATTGATTTTTGTAAGGTTGCCATTTCTGGTATTACTATTCTGGATATTATATCAGGTTATAAACACCTGGTTCTCGTTGACGTAATAAAAACAGGCAGGGAGGAAATTGGAACCTTGAATAAACATGATATATCAGATTTTAAGGATTCTATTCATCTTTCTTCACCCCATCAATTGAATTTTCCATCAGTAATAGAATTTGCAAAAAAGATCGGTATTCCGATACCGGTTGAAATCGATCTCTTCACAATTGAAGTTGAAGATATTTACACTTTCAGTGAAGAATGCTCACCTGGAATTAAAAGAGAAATCCCAGAAATTGCAAGGGAAATAATAAAGCAATCCGGTCTTTAATCTGGCGTTTCTCTATTCCCCAGGGGGCACCGACCCTCTAATCTAATCCTGCGAGGTTCGTCTCTTTCAGTACGAAATGGTGAGCCTCCACCCTCTCCGGACACGGCTGTGGACTATTAACACACTACCCCCCCTTTTTTAACCACAGAGGTCACTGAGAACTAAAGAGCCCAACCACTCCCCTTTAATTTTTGTGTTTTAGAGGACACAGAGAAGACCCTGACTACCCCCCTTTTTTAACCACAGAGGTCACCCCGGTACGGTCGGGTCTTCCCTACGGGGCAAGCAGAGAACAATACCACTTGAACCTTTAATCCCTCGAACCCTCAATCTTTACTATTTGTGTTTTTAGAAGGAAAAAGGGAGAAAAAGAATCTGGTAGGGGTGTTCGATTGAACGTCCCTACCCCTCTCAAGCTCGGAGTTTGACAGTATGATATCTTTGCCTTTTTTAACATAGTTGGTCTGTTGGTGAGTTGGACGGTTGGTCGGAACCCACTAACTCACTAAACCACTCACGACATTGGACATTGGACTAATCTTGTGGGAGAGGCCTTCTGGCCTCGAACTCGAATCCTATGAACCCCATGAACTCCACGAACTCTATAAACTCAACGAACCCAACACATAATGTCTTATCTGTCTAACTCCGAACGTATAAACGCAAGAAACTACACTAAATCATACAACTTTGGGACAATGCCAAATTTTGGGGGGTAGGCAGTGGACTATTAACTATTGACTAAAAGTGTCACAGTGTTATACACCGAGACAGATTTCCCCGTCCCCATTCACACAGAGCGCGAAACTTGTAGAGGCAATTCATGAATTGCCCCTACTCCAATACTGAGAGTCATTGCGAGTTCAACATCTTGCTCATCACAGGCGAAGCAATCTCAACCGCAGGAGATTGCTTCACGAGGGTCGGACAGGAAGAGGGATTCGCAATGACATTGCTCTCAGTGGTTCTCTTATTTTTTTATCCCGAGCAGATCGAAGATAAAGACAAATTCAAAAGCGATATCTTTGAGGTAGTCATATCGGCCAGACGCGCCACCATGTCCTGCACCCATATTTGTTTTGAGTAGCAAAAGGTTATTATCAATTTTTAAGGCTCTTAATTTGGCGGTCCATTTAGCAGCCTCCCAATAGGAGACCCGTGTATCGTTCAGGCCAGCGGTAATCAGCATATTGGAATACTCTTTGGCTTCTACATTATCGTATGGTGAATAGGATTTCATGTAATCGTAATATTCCTTTTCGTTGGGGTTTCCCCATTCTTCATATTCAAGGACGGTAAGTGGTAAGGATGAATCAAGCATAGTATTTAGGACATCCACAAAAGGCACATCAGCAATTACAGCCTTAAAAAGATCCGTCCGCAGGTTAGCTACGGCTCCCATGAGCAATCCGCCGGCACTAGCTCCATTGATGACCAATTTATCACTTGATGTGTACTTTTCAGCAATTAAATGCTCGGCACAGGTAATAAAGTCGGTAAAGGTATTCATCTTGTTAAAGTATTTGCCCTGTTCATACCAGTATTCGCCCATTTCACCGCCACCACGGATATGAGCTATTGCGTATATGAAACCCCGATTAAGGAGACTCAAACGATTCGAGGAAAAATAAGGGTCAAAACTTGCACCATATGCACCATAGGCAATCAAAAATAAAGGATTACTACCATTTTTGACCATTCCCTTTTTATAAACCAGTGATATTGGAATCATAGTACCATCCTGTGCTTGAGCAAAAATTCTTTCTGATTGATAAAGTGATGGGTCATATCCACCAAGGACTTCATACTGTTTCTTCAATTCACGGCTCCGTGTGTCCATATTGTAATCAAAAACAGATCTCGGAGTAACCAACGACATATAGGTAAAACGAAGTATTTTGCTGTTAAAATCCGGATTTGCACCCTGCCTGAATGAATAAACAGGTTCGGGAAAATCAACATAGTGAATCTCATTATTCACAAGATTCATTATACGTATCTTTTTCAGTCCATTCTCACGCTCATAAACCACCAGATGACTCTTAAAGACACTAAAGTCATCTATTTTGATTGAATTGCGATGGGGAATCACTTCCTTCCAATTCTTTTTCAAGGGATTGTGAACAGAAACTTCCATCAACTTGAAATTTTTTGCATTATCATTGGTCAGGATGTAGAATTTATCATTATGGTGGTCAATGTAATACTTCATTTTATGCTGACGGGGATGTATTATTTTGAAGCTATCTTTAGGGGAGTTGGCATTTAAGTAGCGAATTTCAGTAGTGGTTTTACTCCCGGATGTTATGAGTAAATATTTCTTACTCTTTGTTTTGGAGATATAGACATAAAATGCTTCATCTTTTTCATGATAAACTATTTTATCCTCTTTTTGAGTGGTGCCTAATGTATGTCTGTAGACCTTATAGGGACGCCTTGTAGCATCCTGGGTGGCGTAAAAGATGGTCTTACTATCATTGGTCCATGCTATATAGTCATCTATATCTTTTATCTCGTCCTTCAACAGTTCCCCGGTATTTAAATCTTTGATATACAGTGTGTAGGTCTCTGAGCCAGTTGTATCAATAGAATAAGCCAGCAGTTGATGGTCAAGAGTTATCTCAAAAGCACCAATCCTGAAATAATCATACCCTTTGGCAAGTTCATTCTGATCCAGGAGTATTTCTTCCTTAGCGTTCAGTTCTCCTTTTTTTCTGCAGAAAATTCTATATTGTTTTCCTTCCTCTGTGCGTGAATAGTAGTAGTAATCATCGATTTTTTCCGGAACAGAAAGGTCTGTTTCTTTAATTCTACCGAGGAGTTCTTTGTACAATTGTTTCTGGAATTTTTCCGTATGTTTCATAATATCTTCAGTGTATTTATTCTCGGCTTCGAGATATTCAATTACTTCCGGATTCGCTCTATCCCTTAGCCAATAATAATTATCGATACGGACATCCCCGTGTAGAGTATCTGCTTCAGGTATTATTTTTGCGACTGGGGGAGATATACTTTGTCTTTCTGGGGTTGTAGTATGCGGAGAACCCATAAGGAATTCTGAATATCTGCAACAGGAAATGCATAAAAGTATAAGACTTAATAAAACAATGTGTAATAACGAAGTATTGGATTTTCTAATGGTTAACATCTTGTAACCTCCTTTAGTTTTGTTGTTCATTTATATGAAAACATACAGAAAATGAGATTCAAGTCAAGGGTGGGGAATGGTTAATGCGTTGGGTGTCAAAAACCCAAGCCCCACACAGGGGATTGCTCTATCTGGTTTTACTGTACGCCGAGCTTTTTTACATAGGGTGCGAAACTTGTAGAGGCAATTCATGAATTGCCACTACTCCGCTATCGCGACAGGGATGTCGCTCCCACAAAAGGACGAACGCAGTTCACCCCTATGAAAAAATGATTAGGAGGGGGGAACCGTGAAGGAACCGTGGCTAAAAACCAGAATTTGACACAGATAACA
>JAGLZA010000098.1 GCA_023131835.1 Caldifarciminota bacterium | reverse complement strand
CTTAAATGAATATGCGCGGGTCTTGGGCTACAAACTTCATTTTATGTTAACACCTCGGAACAATTAGCATTGGTCAATTAAAGCTATGATAAATACCGAAAGCAGCAAAAGCCATCTGAAACCAAGGATGGCTTCTGCCAAACGGGCAAAAGCGGTTAGGTAGTTTCAGCAGTTATGAGCGGCAATGAAAAAGCTATTTGACGTTAAACGTCAGGCTGGCGCCGTGGTAAACCTGATCGGCCTTGCCGTAGAGGTCTTTCAGAGGGCCATCGGCGGTGACATCATCCTTGTGATTCACACTGATCATCCACTGACCTGCGCTCTGTACGCGGAACTGGGCTTTCCCTTCCGCAATATGGCAAAAAAGCTTAAAACCGTCACTCTGGCCGAAACTGCTGCTGTGCGCTGTGATGTATTCAATGCTTTTTGCTGTCGCATTCAACGGCTTGCCATAAAAGAGCACATCCACCTCAACCAGATCACCGACGTGCAGATCGCTCAAGTCGGTGCGCGAAATAATCTCCAGACCATGTCCCAGAGGCTTTGGATTAGTCCACTTGCCGACAGTCAGATACGCTTTGGCGAAAGCCTGGTACTTGACGCACATCAACACCTTTTTGATGTTTTTGACTTCATTTTTTGGTTTGAGTTTAAGCCGTGTTTTCCCTTTATTATCAATATACTGCGTGTAGAAGGTGGGCTTTGACACGGCGCTGAACTGATACACACCTTGAGCGCTGTCTTTTTTGAGAGCGACTTTCTGCACGGCAAGATCAGCGGCAAAAAGATCAAAATTGTCCGTGGACAGATCAGACTTGCTGAGCTTGAATTCCGGTTTGAGCAGATCCGTTTTCTTGAGAACCGGATCCAGCAGCTCAAAGCGTTCAATGGCAATGCGGCCATTGGGGGAGGTGAGGATATCATCCATGGGTAAAGCATGTCCCCAGCCCAGAGAAACCATGGTGTGCGGCGGCTTGTGGGCATGGGATTCAAACGAGTTTATCCAGACAGAGTGGGCCTGGACTGATGATGAAAAAGCAATCAACAACAAACCGGTAATAACGCTTAAGCTCTTTTTTTTCATAATAACCTCCCTTTACAATTAGCAGTTAGCAGTTAGCAGTTGATAATTGACCATTGATAATTGATAATTAATAATTGACCCCGCCAGACTGACGGCGGGCAAGCTCTGACCTCCCTGCCCAGTGAAAT
>JAGLZA010000097.1 GCA_023131835.1 Caldifarciminota bacterium | reverse complement strand
GATTATTCCTCTATTATTGATTCAATCGGAGGAGATCCAGACACCCTGTATCTTGAGATAACAGGCCATGACAGGAATCCTGAATACAAGGAGGCTGCGGTTGCTATCCTCAAATCAAATATCTATCCAACAGGAATTGCAGTAGCCCTTTTAGAGACAGATACAGCCTCTGGTATTTATCGCGGCGAAGCCATCGTCAAAACTACCGATCCTCCTGATTCTATAAGGATGGATGACATCTATCAGATAATTCGTGTATCACCAGATGCCGATACTGTAAGGATATTTGCCAATATGGACACAACAGAGATTTTCAGGGTATATTATCGTTGTCATAGCGGTATAAAAGAAGATTTTCAGGATGATTTCTTATTAGAATCACTTCCAAATCCTGTCCTTGGTGAACCAGAGTTTAGATTCTTCTTACCCATAGAGACACAAGTAGAACTGAATATCTATGATCCATCTGGCAGACTAATAAATAATGTTTTATCAGAGAAACTTCCTTCTGGCTGGCATACGGTTAAAGGAAACATAGAAAAATCTGGTGTCTATTTCTATCGGCTAAAGACCCAAGCACAGGAGAAATCCGGAAAGATTGTGATTGTGAAATAAAAAGGGTACAAACTCTCTTGAACCCTTGAATCCTTAAACCCTTATTTAGCTGACACGGATTTATATTTAGTTCCCTTGCTTATCAAGATTTTTTATATAGAATAATTGTGTATTGTGGATTTTGTTAAAGAGGAGGAAAGATGTTTAATTGCCTGGTCATATTAATATTTATGTCTGCATGGGAGTCTTATCTGCAAAATGACTATGGTGCTCGAACTATGGGAGCAGGGGGTGTGATTCCCACAGAGGTTGTAGAACTTGAGAACATACCCTTTAATCCGGCAGGATTAACAGGGCTAAACAACCTGTTGTTTTCCATTGGATGTCAAAGGAAGGATGGTGAGGTATACTTTTTTTCTATCTTTTCTATCTTTGAGTCTGATTATATTCTTTATGAGACTTCTGAATTCTTGCCTTCTTATATTGGAGTTGCTTTCCCCTTTGGAAAGAATTATGCTTTATCCTTTTCTGCATCAATTCCCTACAAGAAAAGAGAAACGAGTTCATGGTGGGAAGAAACTACAGTTGAACATCCAGAAGGCACAGGTAGATATTTACGACTGGTTGAGACCAAGAGATTCTATGCTATTAATACCTCGGCAGCATGGATGGTGAATGAGAGATTATCCATAGGTATGAATCTTGCCTGGTTGTTAGAAAATTATAGATTTGCTATAGAGTATAAGGAGAATAAAGCCGATAATGAGAGCCGGTTATGTAGTGAACAATTTGGGATTGAGCCAAGCATAGGGATACAATATGAGGTGGATAGTTTTTTCACTATTGTAACTAATATAAGAAAGGGTTTTGTTAAAGGGCATTATGATCAATCTGTGATGGACTATGAAACGAATCATTTAATAGTTATTGAAACAACGGAAGAGGAAACATTGCCCCTGATTTTTTCCTTTGGTTTTTGCGCCAAAGCATCCAATAAGATTTTCATAAATTTTTCAGGGGAATTTATTAATTGGGAAGGAGTAACCTATAAATATGATGGGGATTCCGATAATCCGGATTATTTGAGGAATGTTATCAGAGGACATATGGGCATCGAGTTCAGGTTATCAAGTGCTGCTTATCGTATTGGTCTTTATACCGATCCCTGCCCTTTGAACACTCTTGTGAAAAGGGACCAGGTATTCTTAACGGCTGGAGCAGGATATGAGTTTGGTCCTGTAAGATTTGACCTGGCAGTGACAAGCAGTAGATTGACCAATCCTGTTGAGAAAAAAGAGACCAATATTTTCTTTTCCACGACATATACCCGGTTTTGATTGCAGGCTCAAATTGGTAATATCAATATCTTGCGAAGTATCATTTTTCACGAACTAGATTCAACGCATTTTGCTCGGTGTTTGTCCTCACAAAACCGCAGTCGATTTCCGAAAGCCCTGGAAATCGCTGCTTCCGCTCTCGGCCTCGCTCTTTTTGATTTCTAAAGAAATCAAAAAACCGTGCCCGCTCGGCCTCCGAGAGGATTTTGTGACGACAATCACCTCGCTTTTATCATTTGACTCTACAATCGTGAAAAGTTAGTAATAAATTACCCTTGAAATTATTGATTTATTCTTTATAATCAACAAATAAAAACTTTAGGATTAAACCAAAAGGAGAATACTATGCAATTTGATAAACAAGAAAGATGTGAGGCCTGTGACTTTCTAATGAAGGAATGGAAAATAAGTTCGGATTGTACTCTATTATTGTGTCCCAGATGTTTTCATATTAAAAGAGACATAAAACTCTGTGGGGCTTCTGCAAGGAAACATGCATGGGGAGGTAGTGAATTTTTTGATAAGATAAGAACCATTTTAACGATGAGAAGACTCAACAAATTGCTTCCAAAGAATAAAGAATTAAATGTGTTGGAGATTGGTTTTGGCAGTGGGAAGATGTTAACAAAGTTTCTTAAAAAAGGGCATAAGGTTTATGGGATTGATAATAAGTGTTTGGAGATTCGCATAGAAGAATCCCTTAAGAAACATGGCATTTTATATTTTGATAAAGCCGAACGAATTCAATTACCAGAAGAAAATTTCGATTTGATATACGCTATCCATCTAATTGAGCACCTTGAAGCTCCTGCCGAGGTTTTTAAAAAGTGTTATGATGCTCTTCGTAAAGGTGGGCTCTTATATCTTATGACCCCTAATAGTGCTTCCAAAGGATTGACCGTTTTCAGAGATAGATGGTGGAACTTAGAAGACCCTACTCATATAAGATTTTTCTCTTTTCAATCCGTGGGTATTATGTTAGAGAAAGCAGGTTTTGAGAGAATAGAAACAGGAATTCCTATATGGGATAGCCTAACGCTTGAGATCAGTAGTCTCCTCAGGCTATCCAAGCGCAATTCAGATGAACATGGCGTTTTGAGTAACAAATATATTAAACTGGTGTATGCTCTTATCTTACCGTTCAATATAATAATCAGGATATTTTTTCCGAAGATATCACCAAGCCTGGAAATAATAGCCAGGAGATCCGTATAAACCCGAAAGGATTGTTAGCCATAAAGGAACTAACCATTTGCTCGGTGTTTATCCCCACAAAACCGAAGTCGATTCCCGAAAGCCTGGGGATCGTAGATTTAGGTAGCGAATCCTCTGTTGTAGAAGATTGGTTACAGTTGAAAATTTTTTTTGCTTTTGGTTGGAACCAACCTGGTTAACTCATATCTAATACACTATATAGCATTTCTCAATCCTTTAAGATTGAGATATCAAATTATACATTGTAGAGAAGAAAGTGAATATGCTTGATGAAGGTTTTTAGGAAGTAAAAGGAGAGTATGATGTTCTGGATGATATTTATTTTGGCTGTTTTTCCTCAAGATAAGGTTGACAAAATCTGTCTTCTGAATCGGGAGAAAGGGGTTGCTCTGGATACAGGAGAGGGAACTGATCACTCCCCTACAATGGATAGAGTATCCTTTAGCGATAAAATCCTTTTCTCGGGAAGCAGGGACTTTAATCTAACCTTTGACAAAAGAGATGTCCTATACATAGGACCCGGACCAGATACCTTCTTAATAGATACAAACTATGTTCAGGATGGTGATATTATTATCTTCGGTGAAGGAATGCTTCTGGTAGATAATGCAGAACTAACTCTCTCCGGACATTTGTATGGCCAGAATCAAGGGCAGGCAATTTTCACAAACAATGCACATCTTCACTTTAACCAGTTTTATGTGGGTCAATATTCTCTATTCCTTGTGGATAGTGCCAGGTTCGAAGCCACTGATGCCACGGTAGATGCCAATGGTATTCCATTCATCCGAATAGAGCTCCGTAACCACTCTACTTACATTGCCCAAAGAGTGCATTTTCTCGACTGGATGTATAGGAAAGTCTATAACCAATCTACCCTTATTTTGGAGGATGTGGACTATGTGGGAGATATATTAGTACGTGACTCATGTCAGGTGAGTTTCATGCGATGTGATAAATTGCTACCCTGGATTGGAATGCCAGAAGGTTCAGTGGTAGACATTCAGTTCCCGGAACCTGACACGGTGCTACACTTTGAGTTCAGCAATGTACAGCCTGGTATTAATGGGATAGGTTACACAATGACCATAGACACCTGCTACAATGTTTGGTGGGGAGTAGGCACCCACCCGGGCTGCACACTGACTGTCAGAAATTCTACAGTAATGGGTTCTATGATGAGAATTCCTGGCTCGGACACAATAATTTTCTATGGTATAACTGACTATACTTTTTACACAGACCTGATGGTTCCCCTTCCGGATCGATATTATCGTCTCATAGACTCATATGTCTACTCCTGGCAACCCTACCCTCTGGAACAAACAGTCTTTTACATAGATAGTTGCACTTTTGGAGAAATGATAGGTAAGGGAAACTCATTCACTTATGCCACCCGATGCACTTGCGATGGTATTTTCATTCACTTGGGCGCCGCAGTTGACGCGTTTGTGAGTTTCACTGATGGTCTGGTCAAATCATTCGTGAGCACATCGCAAAACGCAACTTTACTTTTAGCGAATAGCTCTGTTATCTGTACTAGTATTTGGGCTCCTCCACCGCTGGGCCCTAATCTGGCCCGCCAACATTCTTATCTTTTGGCAGTTAATTCATACTTTGAGTATAAGCCTGAAGCACTGGATAGTGCTTTAGTAATGGTTGCAGCAATTGACAGTCCTCCTGTTGGTATAATTGATTCGTCAATTGACATATATGGCTCAGCATGGATAGATGTGGGACCTTTTAACCCAATTACTTTTGATAGATATAGATTGTACTGGGCTCCGGATGGAGACTCTACTTGGACATCTATAAATGAATCAACGAGCGAGGTTAAAGATAGTATCCTTGCTATTTGGAATACTTCCGGGATGAGTGAAGGAGAATATGACCTGCGACTTACAATATGGGATGATGCAGGGGATAGCCTTACTGCATTCGGGGATATGACCCTGCAGAGTACAGGTGTCGAGGAAGAAAATAGGGCTCAGGAGTGGAAACTTATTGCATATCAACAGGGTTCTGAGATACGAATAAGTCTCAGCGTTCCGATGGATAGAGAGGTTACATTAGATATTTTTGATGTTACGGGTAGGAAAATCAAGAATCTCTTTAAGGGAGAGGCAGAAGGACGGGTAGATATAGATTATAGCCCAGTTCCTGGCATTTACTTTATTAGACTATCCGGAGAAAAAACTATTATCGAGAAAGTAGTGTTCATAAAATGACTTTAGCGTGCAATCCATTTCGAAGTATTGCGGGAATTATATTTTTGTGTATTTTTTATTGTACTTTGTAATGGAATAAATAGATACCAAAATCTCCTGCTTTTTAAGGTAGCGGAAGGAGGTAAGATGTGGAGCAAGGAATTGGGCTGTAGATTAATTTTCATTTTGTTGCTTTCTGGAGGATCAGTGACCGCTGGCGATAACGAATGGTCCGTTTGG
Organism: Caldifarciminota bacterium; assembly: GCA_023131835.1. GTDB lineage: Bacteria > Hydrothermota > UBA3072 > UBA3072 > UBA3072 > JAGLZA01. The sequence goes on along the minus strand of JAGLZA010000097.1, from coordinate 20,885 downwards.
AGGACATATTATCTCTCTTGCAGTCCATCCCACTAACCCAGATATTATATACGCTGGATGTGATGATGCCGGTGGTATTTATAAAACTACGGATGGTGGTGAGAATTGGAATTTGGTTACTTCATCAGTGCCAGATGTTTCAGGCTGGACAATAGCAATAGATCCTCAAGCCCCAAATATTATCTATGCGGGAGACATCTATGGACTTGGGATTTACAAGACAACTAATGGTGGAGCCAATTGGGAATATATAAATACAGGTCTGGATGAGACTCATGTTACCTGCCTTGCTATCAATCCTGACTCCACTAACATTATCTATGCCGGAACAGGTGGTTGGAGATTTTCTGGGAACGGTGTCTATAAAAGCGTTGATGCTGGCAGTAGTTGGACATCTATTGGATTGGCAGGTTTAAAGGTCTACTGCCTGGCAATAAATCCTGACTCTACCAACATAATGTATGCTGGAACCCATGGCGATAGCCTTTACAAGAGTACCGATGCGGGGGATAATTGGTCTACATTACCATTACCATATCCTTTTGTTACCAGCCTGGCAATCAACCCGGATTCCACTAATATTGTCTATGCCGGAACATCAATAGGTATTTACAAGACTACAGATGGCGGAAGCAATTGGGATTCTCTTGGATTGGGTGAGCAATTTGTTTGGTCACTAACAATTGACCCTACATCTACCGATGTTGTCTATGCAGCTACCCTGTGGGGTGGCATCTATAAGAGCATAAACGGCGGAGAGAGTTGGGACCAGATCAATTCTGGAATCACTTATCCTCTTACCTTTTGCGTAGCAGTTAATCCTTTTGCTCCGGATACTCTTTACACCGGGACAGCTGGTGAAGGATTTTATAGAAGTTTTGACGGAGGTAATAATTGGCATCAAAAGATAGTCGGGATGAGGAATACTTATTTCTTTGGACTCGTGCCTCACCCGGATTCTTCAGATATTATTTACGCCGGACGCTGTTATCCTGCTCCCGGTGCTTTCTTTTATCGGAGTACTGATGGTGGACAGAATTGGAATTCGCTCACTCCACTGGCAATTGCAAATATAACATCACTGGCAATCAATCCTGATGACCACGATGTATTCTATGCAGGGGCAACCAAATGCATCATTAAAACGCCTGACCACGGTGCTAACTGGATGTTGCTGTATGAATTACCTCATGAAGAGGAGGGTGTAGCTTCCATATCGGTTGACCCTTTTACTACAAACACAATCTACGCTGGGGCTTATACAATTGACCCGGATACAGGCATTACTGTTCTCAAGAGCACAAACAGTGGCAATGATTGGACACAGGTTGGATTCTTCCCAAAGACAGTTGAATCTATTGCTCTCCATCCGGAGTCTGATATACGTCATGGAGGTGCATTAGCTATTGATCCTATTTCTTCTAATATAATTTATGCTGGAGCATTTGGAGGAGTTTATAAGAGCATAGATAGTGGAAATATCTGGTCTCCTGTTGGGCTGGAAGATGAGGCAATATTTTCACTGGAGATAAATCCTGACTCCACTAATGTAATATATGCCGGATGTGAGTCAGGTAAGGTCTTTAAGAGTGAAGATTCCGCGAGTAGCTGGGCACAGGTAGATCCAGGTTGGTCTCCGGCAATGATTACAGATATTTTAGTTAATCCATCTTCGCCAAATATTGTCTATGTGGCTCGTGATGCTTCTGACTGGCACACTGGCGTTCATGGTGGGATTTCTATGAGTGTTGACGGAGGAATGAATTGGACTGAGATTGATTCTGGTATGACGACTACCCATACAATCAGGTTAGCAATTGACACGACTACCAACTCCTTATATGCTGGAACCTATGGTGGTGGAGTATTCTGCTACACTTTCTCTTCCGGGATAGAAGGCGAACACCTGCATAATTTTTTACTAACGGCTGATTTGATTCAGATATCTCCCAATCCATTCACTCAAGAGACAGTTATAGAATTAGCAGTTAATAGCTTACAGTTTACAGGCAAAAACCGTCAACTTGAGATTTATGATTTATCAGGTAGATTAGTTAAGAGTTTTCTGATTTCCAATTGCCAGTCACCAATTGCCAGGGTGGTCTGGGATGGAACTGATCAAATTGGTAAGAAGGTAGCAAGTGGCATCTATTTCTGTCGATTACAGGTGGGTGATTTTAAGACTGCGGAGAAGTTGATTCTTCTTCGGTAAAAAGGAGATAGTGGTGTTTAATAGAAAACTATTTTCAAAAGCTGTGTACTTGAGTGTTTGTTTTCTTTTGTGCACTTCTATTTTCGGGGAACAACTAACGCCGAAGAATTCTGCGGAGATTGAAGGTTCTGGTATAGGAATACATACTATCTGGCTTGACATAGGTCCTATCCGTAAGGATATCACAGAAAAGATGTTTGAAGCTGGTGTCAAGTGGTGCAGGCTTGGAGTGCCATGGGGATATGTTGAACGCGACTCCATTGGATACTATGATTTCACCTCTATTGATACGATAATAAACCAACTTGTCGATCACAGTATCACACCTTATCTTATACTATCCGACCCGAATGTCCTATATAACCCGAATGGATATCCTCCCATACCAGATAGTACTGTTTACTTCGCTGCCTGGCTTGCTTATGTAGATACAGTGGTAAGAAGATATCAAGATAGAGTGAATCACTGGGAAATCTGGAACGAGCCCAATCTTGATGAGACATGGCTTCCGGAGGCAAGTCCTGTACAATATTCTGCTCTTGTATGTTCAACAGCGACCATTATTAGAGCAATTGATACTGATGCTGTTATCTGTCTGGGAGGAATGGCGCTTGTTGATATTAAATTTATCAAGTCCTGTCTTGAGAACGGCATTAGTCAATATGTGGATAAAATATGCATACATCCTTACCGAACACTACCCGAAGCACCTCAAAACCTATTGGCATGGACGCCAAACAGTCAATTTGAGAGTCCTTATGATTCTTATGAAGAGGAAATAGGAGCCCTGAAAGATACGATTGCGTTATTCAACGATAGTCTTGAAATATGGGATACTGAAGGTTGTTTTCTTTCGGATTCAATTTATCCGGATCCTTTGAGCCCTGACCCGTTTAATCCACAGCATTCATCTCTGACAACGCAGGCAAAGTACCTTGCAAGGAGATATATTCTCAATCTCAAGCAGGATATAGAAATAACCACATGGACAGTTGATTGGGACATGCATAGTCTATCACATAATATGGGAAGGTCTGATTGGGTTAATGATTATTCTGAACGAACCGATATTGAATTTGGTGAGGCACCATTTTGTGGTATAATTTACACTCCACAGGATGTGTATGCTTTTACTTCAGAAGGTGAAGATTATACTGCAATATTCCCTCCAATGGAGACGATTTATGATAATTTAGCTTCGGGTGATTCCTGTATCTGGACACCAGATGGTATGGGAGATTCAGGTTATGTTTACTATGATTTTGATTTAATGGAGGGTGGATGGTATACCCTATGGTCGAGAAGTGTAGGTAATGGTGATAGTATCAGTCTGTTCGTTGTATCACTGGATAGCATGTGGTTCAGTATTGGGAACTGGTATTCAACGAGTGAATATAGGTGGACACCAGTCTCAGGTAAGTTCTTAACATTTTTCAACCTTGAATCAGATAGCCATAGATTGTATATAGAGACCTACTGGGATGGTTCAAGATTTGATATATGGAAACTTGTGAAGGTTGATACTAATTGTGTCCGAAAAGAATCATATTATACTCTTCAGAATATCTGTAGCGTTTTTGATGAGGCGGTGCAGAGTACAGAGGATTTCTTATCTCATTTTGAGAATATAGATGCAGATACCTTTTCCTTTAATAGACTTACCTGTGCCAATTTTGAGGATACTGTGATGGGTGGACGGTTTATTTTATACTGGTTTGGCATAGAAGCAGAGGATAACTATACAGACAGATTTCTGAACCTTACAGTCAACGATACAACCATATCGTCTGCAGTTCTCATAGACTTTATAAGTGGCTCAGTAAATGATATAACAGACTATTTTGTTGGTGATACTTCAACCACATTTGACAGTCTACCAGTTGCGGATTTTCCTTACTGTGTTGCGCTCAATTGGAGCGCAGGAATTGAAGAAGATACAGGATTCAAAATAAAAAGTGCAAGATTGGAAATCTATCCCAACCCATTTATTCACTCATCAATTATCAGGTATTCGATTCCAAAACCAGGATGGGTTGAACTAAAAGTTTACAATCTCATAGGACAATTAGTGAGGACTTTCGTGGATGGGGAACATACCGCAGGGAATTATACAATCAAATGGAATGGTAGTGATAAAGATGGTAACCTTATGACATCCGGAATATATTTCGTGAAGTTAAAAATGAGTGATGGAGTTGCGCAAACCAGGAAATTGCTGCTTTTTAGGTAGCAGGAGGAGGCAAGATGAAAAGACTAATATTATTTATAATCTTTCTGGACTGGGGGTTGAACGCAAGTACTATAGATTTACTTCACCAGGGAGTAGAATGCTTTGTTCCGCAAACCTGTGGGCTAAAGCCACCAGAGGCAGATGAATCCCTTTTCCCTGGAAGTATTCCAGAGCATTCATCCGGACTTTTCAATCTCATAAAAAAGGTAGGATTAAAAGGGGAAAAATTAAGTGGGCTGATCAATACAAGAGATGATGTTGTCATCGATACTAATGTGATAATTGATTACGATACCACTATCTACGATAATATCATATTGATAGATAGTGCACAGTTCATTGTTCAGAATTGCACATTTTGTCTCAAGGGGAATGTATATGCGTGTCATAACTCGTTATTTTCTGTTGAGAATGCTAATTTTATTATACTCCAGGATTGCCTCTATCAATTTATATTAGTGGCTTTGGATTCTGCTGTGATAGAGATAAGCAATTCTCAATTCAGCTCTGCCAATCTCCCTGTAAATGGTGCCACGGTAAATAAAGGTTCCTTTCTGATGGATAGTGTGGATATGGGTGGTGCATTTATCACTTTCGGTATATATGATAACAGCTCAATCAATGTCAATTATTCCAATAGAGCAGGCGAGTTTGTTGTAATTGGGGACTCCGCAGAACTGCGTATTGCACACTCTGATACTGTTCTTGTGTGGCTTGGATTCCCAGGAGGGTCTTCAGGCGAACTTCACGACCCTCCTGGAATGGAAGATTGGGTTGACCATTTTATATATCCTGATGGTACCTGCTCAGGAATCAACTACTCTATAGAGGTAGACAGCTTATGCGGACTTATGCTTGCAACGATGGCAAAGGACAGCACCGATGTGACTATATATGATGCAACCTTACGAGCCGCAGGAAACATATTTGAGATTCCAATCGCTGATACTATATTAGGACTTATAGATAATTCTCACTATGATGATTGGGTGGCACCATTCCCTGCAAGAAACCTTCATCTCGTAAATACATCTGTTCAGGCATGGAACCTGTATTTTTTTGGAGGTACCGACCTTACCCTCAAGAGTTCAATCTTCGGAGAATGTCTATCAGCTGATTCATCAAAAACTACAATTATGAATGCCACTTGTGATGGTTCTGGTGGACACATTGGAGCTTCAGGTTCTTCCTTTTTAGTTACATTTTTCACCACTCTTTATACCGATGCCCTTATGGAGGGACACTCTACATCTATGCTTTTATTGACAAACTTTATCTTTGGGCATCTGATAGCACGAGATATGGCAGTTTCAGTGATATACAACACCATTCTTGCCAATCCCATACAGGTCTATGATTCTGCGACAGTTATGGTAACAGGTCTATATCCTCCGTCCCCTGCATATGTCGATGATACACTTTCTATTCAAGGAAGCGCTGCAATGGTCAGAGCTACTGATTCGCCATTTGAATTCGAAGGGTATAGGGTTGAGTATGCTTCTGAGGAAGACACGACGCAATTTTTCCAAATAACCGAAAGGATTCTAATACCTGTTCTGGATGGAGAACTATGTAAGTGGATAACCTATGGACTTGATGTAGGGGATTATATACTAAAACTATGGTATTTCTTCTCATATTCTGGTGTAGATGATAGTCTTTCCTTCGATAATACTGTTTATCTTGCGTATAATTCAGGAATAGATGAAGATTCCATGCCCTGGGGGGTTTCATTTTCTGTTCATCCTGGTTTATTTAATTCGACAATCAGTATTAATTACAGCATTCCAGAAGCAGCAGAAATCGAACTATCTATATATAATATCTCCGGACAAAAGATAACTACACTTGTAAAGGGAAGGAAGTGTGTGGGTGAATATGTAGTTGAATGGAATGCAAAAGACTACTCTTGCGGAGTTTATTTTTGCAAACTGAGAGTTGGAGATAAACCTCTGCCTGCTAATAAACTGCTGCTTTTGAGGTAGCGGAAGGAGAGTAATATTATGAAAAAATCAATATATTTAATAATCTTATTCGGTATAATCCTTTGTAAGCATGCGAATGCTACTACCTGGTATGTTTACCCTGAAAGTTATACGGGTGGCAACAACAGTGGAACCAGCCCTGAAAATGCTTTTCAGGGCTTTGTATCAATCAATGGGGATGTTATTCAACCCGGAGATACTTTAATCCTATTGGCAGATAAAGGTAATTTTACTAATGAAGTACTGAATATTATTAATAAATCAGGGACTGCAGGCAATCCAATTTTAATAACTAATAATAACACAGGAACCCCTGTTATTGATAGTGGCTGTGTATTATTACAAAATGCAAGTTATTTTACATTAGATAATATTACAATTCAACAATCACCTTATTCTGCTATTAACATGCAAGATGGTGCATCTGACATTGTGATAAGGAATTGCACTTTAACTACTTCTGCACAAGGAATTGGCATAGCGAGTTCAACGGGTGATAATAATTTAATCGAAAATTGCATAATTACTAATAATGAATACCATGGTATTGGTATAGATTCAAATGCCTGCAGCCCGGGCAATGAAACAATAATTCGGAACTGTATAATATCAGATAATGGCTATCATGGGATTGAAATAAATGGTAACTATTATATAATTGAAGAAAATATCGTTGAAAGAAACGGAAATTTTGTTATCGGTACAAGTGGAATCCATGTTTTTGCCTGGCCATATAGCAATAGAGGATTACATAATATAATAAGGTACAATTTCTGCAATGATAATATAGAGATTGAAGTCGGTGGTTTTGGACCTGACGGAAATGGTATTCAATTAGACCAATACACAGGATTCAACCAGGTTTATTATAATATCTGTTTAGATAATGACGGTGCAGGTATCAGTGTGTTGGATAGCAGAAGCAACGAGATTTATAACAATTCTTTAGCTTCTAACTATGAAGATTCTGCTATCGGACATGTCGGATTAAAATTTTTGGCAGAACTGACAGTTGTATCTCTCTTAACGGATAGCAATTATCATTCAAAAAATAACATTATAAAAAATAATTTTATTTATGCAGAAGATAGTATATTGGCTGTTGGAATAGATAATGAATCTATAACAGTAGGTGGTAATGTATTTTCCCACAACCTATATTGGAACAAAGATAATAATGATGTCTGGCAATGGGGTGATACAACTGGAAATGATGACTCTACCTGGAACGATATTGCTTCTGCTTCAGACTTCATTGAAGATCCCAACTGGACAGTTCCGGATCCTGAGCAAGCTGAAGATTTCAAATTAAGTGATTATTCTGCTCTTTTCCAAAGAGGAGTGAATGTAGGACTAATCAGAGATTATGAAGGAAATCCAGTTTTGAATCCACCCTCAATTGGAGCTTATGAATATGAATCTACTGGTGTGGAAGTTCACGATCGAGATGCGCTACCCAAAAGATACAGTCTTTATCAAAACTATCCCAATCCATTTACTTCATTGACTAATATTAAATACGCAATTAAAAAGCCCGGTTTGGTTGAACTCAAGGTCTATAATATTACAGGGCAATTAGCCAAGACACTGGTGGATAAACAACAGAAAGCCGGGACTCATATAGTTCATTGGGATGGTAGAGATGAGGAAAGGAGGATTATGCCATCTGGTATCTACTTCTATCAATTGAATGTGGCAGATAAGTTTTCACAAACCAGGAAACTGCTGCTTTTGAGATGAGAAATTGGGGTCAATCCTCCGGATGTCAAAGATAATATTGGAATGTTAAACTTAGGGAGGTGAAGAAATGAATGACGAGATAAAGTTATTTAATAATCTCTTCGAAGGAGTTAAAGAGATTGTCGGAGGAACATCCGATAGGGATGAAAAACTACTGGCTATCTGTGAGTTGCTAAAAGGCGAGGTTTCTTACTATGATTGGGTTGGATTCTATTTTGTTGACCCAGAAGTAAAAACGGAACTCGTTCTCGGCTCCTATGCTGGAGAACCAACCGAACATAAAAGGATATCTTTTGGGGCGGGTATTTGTGGACAGGCAGCAGAAAGAAATGAGACATTCATTGTCCAGGATGTATCAAAGGAGACAAATTATCTTGCATGCAGTCCTTCAGTGAAATCAGAGATAGTTGCACCTCTTAAGAAAGACGGTGAAATCATAGGAGAGATTGATATAGATTCTAATAACCTTGCTCCTTTCACAGAAGAAGACAGATGGTTCCTTGAGGATATCTGTATGGTTATATCCAGATTATTTTAGTTTTAAGGGCAGAATCCAAAGGGGAGGAATACTGTTATTCCAAAGCAATATGTCACATTTAATTACTACGAAAAATGGCACATTTTCATCAGCCATTCGGACTTGCCACACGAAAAGACACGGGCAATTTCTAAAAAGTATTAGATTCAACGCATTCTGCTCGGTGTTTGTCCTCATAAAACCGCAGTCGATTTCCCCTGCGAGGAAACCGCTGCTTCCGCTCTCGGCCTCCGAGAGGATTTTGTGACGATAATCACCTCGCTTTTACTACTTGATTCTGCCAATGTGAAAATTTGGGAGGATGTCAGCTTTGGTTTTGATTCATGAAGTCTAATTATATTTCTATAAGATGTTTCTCCCTAAAATGTGACATTTATTTTTGGTAATCACACAAAGGGGAGGAATACTTGATAGAGGATAAAGAAAAAATAGATTTGAAAAAGGAGTAAACAATGGCAGAGGTTATAGTTTATTCAGCACCAGGATATCCATATTCGGGAATTGAATAATGAATCCGGAAAGTATTCACTCAGTTAGTGTTACGGTTTTAGGTTCAGGGACGTGTGTTCCCTTACCTGATAGATACCCTTCCTCATATTTCATCCGTCCTTCGGTAGTACCCGGAGGTTGGCTCGTTGATATCGGTCCAGGTGCACTAAAACGCCTTGCCCAGGCTGGGGGGTCTTATAAGGAGATAGATAGCGTATTTGTAAGCCATATTCATCCTGACCACATTGGTAGTCTTTTATTTTTTCTGGAGGCACTAAATTATACCCCTGACTTCAGTCGGTCCAAACCTTTATTTATCTATGGTTCGAAAGAGGTAGAGGAATATCTGCAACTAAATTTAGAACTTACTTTACCACTTCGGCCTGATTTTCCTCTGGATTTTATCGTATTAAGAGATAAAATGGTAGTAAATCAAGAGGGTTGGACTCTTAAAGTGAGAGAATTAAAGCATTCGACTACTACTTTAGGGTTTAGATGGGATGTAGAGGGTTGTATTCTGGTATATGGTGCTGACACTGAGCCCTGCGTTGGTATATCCGAACTTGCAGAAGGAGCTGATCTCTTAATACTTGAAAGTTCTTTTGCTCAAGATAATCCAACCCCAGGGCACCTGACAACCTTTCAGGCAGGTAAGATTGCAAAGGAATCTTCCGCTAAAAAGCTCTTGCTCTCGCACTTATATCCTGAAGTTGCGGAAATGACAGAAAGAGAAAGGGAATCAGAAGTCCGTGCATCCGGATATAAAGGGGAAATCATCTTTGCAGAGGATCTTATGCGTCTGGATGTGTTTCCCGGAAGAGAGAAAAAATAAATCTATAGGGGGTACTATAATAATTGATGTCTTTTGCACATTACCTCCACCATTTTTGTTTTCGGTTGTTTATCTTCTGTCTGCAGTCACTTAAGTTGTGACTATCCAGATGAGTCGGTATTCATAAAATTGGGTTGATGAGGTATTGATTTTTATTCAAGTATGATTATAGTTTTAGAAATAGAACCCGTCATATGCTCATTTGGTTTTAACTGATTTAAAAATCTTATCAGGGAGGTCAAAATGAGAAAGTGTATGATTTTATGTATCTTTCTTTTATCCTTGGCCGTTTATCCTACACTTGCATATATAGCAGGTGGTTATTTTTATATCTACGATGTTAGTAATCCCGATAGTGTTGAACAGTTAAGTGAGACGATAGTAACAAATGGCTGGTGCTACCCTAGTTGTTATGATGTATGGGTAAAGGGGGATTACGCATATTTAGCGGTTACTACTGATAATATAAATATATGTGAGTACGGAGGAATCTATGTTTTCGATGTATCTGATTCTACCGATCCATATTATGTGGCGGATTGTACCTGGGGGACCGACGGTGATGGATACAATATATTCATCCAGGGCAGTCTTGCATATCTTGTTACAAAGGATGTAATCTGGTTTGATCCACCTCATGAGGCAGATGGTGGGTTATACATCTATGACATCAGTGATCCATTGAACCCAACATTACAGGACAGTATGACCTTGCCTGGTAATCCGAGGGATGTGTTTGTTGATAGTCAGTATGTGTATGTTGGGACAGAGGACAGTCTTTTCATACTCACCTTTCCACCACAGGGGGTGGAGGAAAAGGAGATAGAAGAAACTGTAAATATCAAGGTTGAATACCAAAGGGTAGTTATTGAGTTTATGAGTTCTCAGAGTGGAGAGTTAGATGTTTCATTATTTGATATACTTGGAAGGGAGTTAAGGAACATAAAAAGGAATATATTAGTAGGTTATAATCTGATTGCAATGGATATCTCAGACATCGGGAATGGTGTATATTTTTTGCCAGTAAGTATCGATGGCAAAACATACAGGAATAAGTTTATAAAGATTGGTCATACAGGAGAAGTAAGGAGTGCGGAGATAAGAAGAAAAACAAAGGGTGACCTACAGAGGATATCCTCTATTGGGGTAAAGGCTCGTAATATTTATGCAATACCAGATTATGTGTTTATAACGCCTGATAGCAGTAGTGGTGTTAGAAGTATTGGGGTTTCTGATCCCTATAATCCAATAAAGTGTGGATGGGCAGGAAATATAGTACATGGTTTGGGGGTTAAAGACACATTATTATTCGCCTTTGATGGATTTAACTTGAGAGTCGCTAATATCTCAGATCCAGCCAATCCAGTCAGAATAGATACATTAGAAATTAAGAGTTCGAAAGAGGGAGGAGGAGATGTACAAATAAGAGGCAATAAGGCATATACAGTTGCTGGTCCTCTTGACATTTTCGACATATCTAATCCTCTTTACCCCATGTTAATTTATGAAAGTGTCCCTATAGGTGCGAGAAGTGTCTATATAAAGTAAGGAGGAGAAATGAAAAGAAGTTACTGCATTATTTTCTTTTTCCCTTTTTTAATTTTTGCCAATGTTTTTATGTACTCTCACTTTGATAGTATGCCACCCCGTATCATTGATACATTGGAGATACCCTATCCTCTTTCATATTACAACTGGATTCCTTCTGTAACCTCAGACACACTTTCTCCCATCTCCATCATCATCCATGAGGAATTCTCACCTCTTGTGGATGAGGAATATAGATTTGTTGCGAACACATTGTTTCATGGAAAATACAGTCTGATGATCAAAGATACGCTAAGTGATACATTTGCCTATGCGACCCATAAGTTTCCTGATATCCGTGGTGAACTACCTGAGTATATGGTTGAGTTCTATATATGGGTTAATACTGTAGATTGCAAATTCTATCTGTATGAACCATTGTTTGATGGCGAAGAGAGAGATTGTTACCTTGCTCTGGTGAGAGATTCAATATATTATGAAGGGTCAAAACTTATGGAGGATATGGAATTTGAGGCTCGTTATGGGGATGAAATCTATGATTTCATATATACAAGTCCTGTATACAGAATAACCCTGCCTGAGGCATTGACTTTCATTTTAATTTGATTATAATTTTCGAAATAGTACCCGTCATATGCTCATTTGGTTTTAACTGATTTAAAAATCTTATCAGGGAGGTCAAAATGAGAAAGATTATTATTTTATGTATTTTTCTTTTATCCTTATCCGTTTATCCTACTTTAGCATACATAGCAGCAGGGTCTAAATTCTACATCTACGATGTTACTGATCCCGATAGTGTGGAACAGATAAGTTGGGCATGGGTAACAGATGGAGATTACGCTCCTCTTAGTTACGATGTATGGGTGAAGGGGGATTATGCATATCTTGCAGTAACGTCAGATCTTGCAAGCTGGTATGTATATGGTGGAATATATGTATATAATGTATCAGATTCAACCAATCCATATTATGTAGCGGGCTGTACCTGGGGGACAGACGGTGATGGATATAATATATTTATCCAGGGTACACTTGTCTATCTTGTTACAAAGGATATTTGGTGGGATGACCCACCATGGGAAGCAGATGGTGGATTATACATCTATGATATCAGCAATCCTTTAAACCCAACATTACAGGACAGTATGACCTTGCCTGGTAATCCCATGGATGTATTTGTTGATAGTCAGTATGTGTATATTGGGACAGAGGACAGTCTTTTCATACTCACCTTTCCGCCACAGGGGGTGGAGGAAAAGGAGATAGAAGAAACTGTAAATATCAAGGTTGAATACCAAAGGGTAGTTATTGAGTTTATGAGTTCTTTGAGTGGAAAATTAGATGTTTCATTATTTGATATCCTTGGTAGGGAGTTAAGGAACATAAAAAGGAATATATCAGTAGGCCATAATCTGATTACAATGGATATCTCTGATATAAGGAATGGAGTATATTTTTTGCCAGTAAGTATCGATGGCAAAACATACAGGAATAAGTTTATAAAACTTGGTCATACAGGGGAGATAAAGAGTGCTGGTTTCAAAGCAAAAGCAAGGGGGCAATTGCAGAGGCTCTCTTCTATGGGAATAAATGCTGCATTTATCTATGCAATACCAGAATATGCTTTTGTGAATCCAGATACAGGTGGTCTTGCATCTATTGATGTATCAGATCCGTATAATCCTGAGAAGGTAGATTTCTTACCTGATGTTGCGGGAAATATGGATAAACAAGATACATTGCTATATCTTGATAATCTTAAGGTTGTAAATATATCAGACCCTCAGAATTTACAGAGAGTTGACACATTAAAAACAGGAACCCCATTAAAGGGTGCTAGTGGTACGAAAGTAAAAGGAGATAAAGCATATACGAGTGGAAATTATCTAAAGATATACGACATTTCTAACCCAATAACACCATCTTTAATTTATCAAAGCGAACACATCGGTGCACGTGATTTGTTTATAAAATGAGGAGGGCAAGATGAGAAAATATTCTCTTATTGTTTGTCTTTTGCCTTTATTTGTTTCTGCAGATATTTATATGTTTTCCCATTTTGACAGTATGCCACCCTTGCTTGACTCACTCAATCAAGAAATACCTTATCCTCTAAACAGTTATGGTTGGATCCCTTCAGTCGGAAATAATGGTGACATCTTCATCACCCTCCATGAGGAATTCTCTCCTCTTAACTCTGATGACCGTTATTATATCCTGACCCATGGAGAGTATAGTCTTATGATTAAAGATACATTAAATGATACATTTGCGTATGCGATACATAAGTTTCCTGATATCCGTGGTGAACTACCTGAGTATATGGTTGAGTTTTATATATGGGTAAATGAGATGGAAGGAAGATTTTATCTGTATCAACCTTTATTTAATGGGGAGGATAGAAGGTGTTATATAGCTCTGACCTACCATTCAATAGAGGGTTCTAATGAGAATATGATATTCGAGGTTCGTTATGGGGATGTAGTTTATAATTACGAATACACCAAAAATATACCATGTCTATATGGAGTTTATTTTCCCTGGCATAAGATACAATTACACCATCATAATGACGGAAGAATATCATTATGGATAGATGGGGATTCAATTGGGAGTGATGTTTACCAGGATGCTTACAATCCCTCTGAATTTTTAATTGGAACTACAGATACCCTATCAAATGGTGTAATATTCTTTGATGATTTTATTGTTACAACGCCACCTGAAGGAGAACATCCAAGACTGTGGTTTGATAGTGCAGAACTTGAAACTCTTAGGGATAGAATTAATGATACAGACACTCTTCCAATCGGGGTTCCTTACGCAGAGTTATTCAACCGTATTGAGAATATATCAAATCTCGTCTCTTGTTTATACCGCAGTAGTCCCCCTGGATCTTGCAATGGAGAAATACTAAATGCAAAGAGTTCTGCATATATATTCCAAACCATTATGTTACAAGATACTATGCCGTCTAAAATTGTAAAGACTGTTCCCAATTGGTATATGTGGGCTATGCAGGATAAACCGGACAAATATGCTACGCTTCAACTTGCAGGTTTAACTTTTTTTTATGAAACTTTTTATGATTTTTTCTTCGATGAGTTATCTCACTACGATAGAATTAATATGCAAAATGCGCTGTTGGTTAATGGAGTCAATCAACTTTACATACAGTTATACCATTTACCACCCCATCCGGTAAATTATTACGGAAGATACCTTGGCCCAACTGGATTATTTGGACTTGTGGTTGATGACAGTGAACTGTCCGCAAAATATGTAAATAAAGTGAGGAATGAGGGACTTGAACTTTTTAGTAATAATTCTTTTTACCATACAACAATAGATCCTGCAGGTGGAATATCACAGGAAGGCACGGTTTATAGTGATGCTACATTCACTCCTCTTTTGGTATTTTTCTCAGCACTTTCAAGACAAGAACCTGATATATGGGGAAATGATTCTTTTAATATCATCCGCAATACCTCAAAGGGTCTTGCTCATTTACTTATACCAGAAACACCTGCAGATGACTCCAGGGTGAGTAATTTTGTTAGTTTCAGTGATGTGGGTGGATGTGGATGTTCATCTATCAACTGTCTATTTTTCCTTTCTCATTTCTTTAAAGATAGCCTTTCTCAATGGATTTTGAAACGGTCGAATACGGAAATAATAAGATATCTTAATGCCTGTCACTTCACATTTTTCCCTGTTACGGAATTTCTTTATGCGGATAGAAATGTTCCTGCTATTCGAACAGATACATTAAAAGCCTTATATTTCCCTCACAATGGATGGTATACAATGAGAACAGGATGGGACTCAACGGATGTGCATGTTGCATTTAAGTGTGGAAGGATGAGATCTCACCAACAAAATACTAATAATCACTTTGTTATTGGATGGAAGAAATATTGGATTGTTCCAGATCACGAAAATACACAGTTTTACTATGGCTCTCCCCTTGCCGAGCTTCATAATACACTTTTAAATGTAGATGCAGAAGGTATAGGAGATTATCACAACTGGTGGAAGCTTGGAAAATTGTTAAAACACACCTATAATGACACTTTTGGTTTGTTTGAAGGGTATATTGATGGATCTGAACCGCTAAACCAGTATTATGCAGGGGACTGGATGAGAAAGGGATTTCTGCTTAACGAGAAAAAGACATTCTTACTATACGACTATGCTGTGCACAATCCTGCAACGCCAATAAAATGGACTTACAGATTAAGGAAACTTCCTAATATCGGTTATGGTTATTCTGATGACGATTCAGTAAAACTTATTCGCTCTCCATATTATAGCGACACATTTGCAATAAAGTTTCTATACCCCCTTAACAAAACTGTAAATTTTGGATACTCAACTATTTCTATTAAATACGACCCTCCTGAACAAAAGGAGGTGGAATTTATCAATGCCTTTTACCCATATTCCTTGGTGAAACCAGAGATTGAAAGAATATACGGTATAAATAGCGCAGGTGCAAAGATTGATAATTATATTGTGGCATTTTCTCAGAAGGTAGATACAAGTAAATTTTCAGAGTATACATACAAAAATATACCAGCAGAATCAACGATTCATATACTGCCAGATCTTCTTCCGGAAACGGAATATTATTATGTAATCAGGGATGACCTCAATCTGATAGATGAAAGGACCGGTTTTGCAGATACAACTGGATTATTGAAAATTTTTCTTGAGCAAATTGATATCACGCCAATTGACTCAATCACAATAGGCGTATCAATAGATACCACACCCCCTGAAATCTTTTATAATCCTCCGTTCTATTTATGGGGCAAAAAACTTGCTTCTGGTGGTAGATACCCAAACCTCTTTACAACTTCTGACGACCTATCAGGATGGCTCTACTATAATGTTTATTATTCATCAGGGTCAGTGTTTGATACTCTTATGAAGAATATAAAGGAGGATCCTTACTTTTTTAGATTCCCTGAGATTCTTTTATCGGACATTAACCTGAAGGTTCAAGTATTTGATAGAATGTTTAACCCTGATGATAGTATTCTTGAGGATATCATATCCATTGGCCCACTTTTCTGCACAAAGGATGGCTCTTTTAAGGGTAATAATCAAAGAAAGACAGGTTTTTCTTTTTCAGGTGAGATATTCAGCCTTGCTTATGAGGTGAATAAAAGCATAATTCTCTCGGACTCAACTAATGACTGGAGAAATAGATTCATAGATTATGGCTCATCTCCTGCTCTTTATATCTATGATGATACAGAATACATATTATATCTCCATATGGATAAGGCTGATACTATAAAAATGGCTTCAGTGAATCTGGACTCAATTATAGATATTGCTTCAATTAATTTAGGTGGTGTAACGAATCCTGATTTTAATCGTCACCTGGATCCGCCTTCATTCTTTATTCAGAATGATACCGCATATACATTGATTGGTTCCCATGGATGGAAGAGGTTGGCCCCTGAATCTTATATACAGGATTATGATGTGATATTTGGTAGAATTCCTCTCTGTAATACTCAAAATAGTATATGGGAAAATAAGGCACATTACGAGAAGGGTAATTTGCCAGCGATAGATAGCTCCTCTTTTACACCCACTATTATCAATGATGATGAGGAGAACATATATATTGTATGGTCATCACCATCCTTTGTTGATACACAGGATATATACGGACAGTATAGAGATAGGGATGGATGGAGTGAGATTTTCAATATTTCTTCTTCTCCTGCTGTTCCATCCCATTCGCCTTACATTGATTATTATCCATATAACATTGATGTTGTCTGGGTTGAAGGGGATGAAGTCGTGAGAAGAACGTTCACTATAAGAGAGGGTCTTGGGGAGATAGAAGTTATAGGTGAAGGAATGAGTCCGCAGATTGTTCATGGGAATTTTTCTGCATATGAGAAGGACGAGTATGTAATGATGGCTGAATATGATGGCTTTGAATGGAAAGAAGGGGACAAAGTAACAGGAGATTCTCCTCACCTTGCATTAAAGAGCAAGGATGATGTTAGTCTCTCTTATGTAAAGCCAATTGAAAATGGATGGAAAATAGAAACGGAATCGATAAGAGCTCCATCCTGGCGCAAAATTGGTGACCAAGGCCTTGCCGGGTATAATCAAAATAAGATGACCTATGACGGAGATTTATTCCACATCTTCTATACAGACAGTTCCTATGTGTTCAGGATTGATTCAAGGGATGGAATAAATTATGGAAGGAGTAAAAAAATTGATATTGGTCAGTTCCCATCTGGAGTGGGGTCTGATTTTGTGTATAGAAGAGATTCTTCAATAATATTCAATGATTCTGTAGAAATCTTAACAGGTCCTTCAGGATATACAATTTCACCTCCTGTAATGGCAAAGGAACAACTTACACACTATGTTACTGCCCTTCTTGAAAGGGTGGATACCTCTGGTAATTCTTATGACTACTATTATAAACTTCTTCTTGGAAAATTTACAGACCCTGCTACACCTATCTGGTATACACTTTAAATGCCCATTTTCTCGCAAAGCTCGCAAAGGGAAGCAAAGAACGCAAAGGAATATTGAATAAAAAGGAGGGTTCAAGGGTTCGAGGGGATGTGTTTTTGAACCCCAACCCCGTGATTTTTTTACTTGACAAAGGGAGAAAAAGGGGGATTCTTGATTCTAAAATGTGTTAGAGGGGATATAATGTCCAAAGGTATTAAAGGTTATGTAGATACGCATTTTTCTTTGAGAAATAATTATATCCCAAAAGATTTATCTAATTTATTGCCAATTGTTTTCATAGATATAGATTTGGGTTCTGTCCTCTTTTCAATAAATCACTTTTATTAGGAGGTGAGTATGATGTTATATGCTATATTGCTTATGCAGATTTTTATTGGTCAATCTGGAAGCAGTGGAAAACCAGCAGTAAAACTCCCGTTAGCCGAAAAACTCTTCCCAGAGGCAGAACTTATCTGGAGTGAGCCCTTTGAGGGGAAAATGATAGATTTTGCTATAGCAGAAAAGAGCGGATATATAGTGATTGGGGCAGTGAAAAAAGATTGGAAAGGACAGGTATATCTCTTTACTCGGGATGGAAAACTCTTATGGACAAAAGAGAATGTGAAGGATTCTGAGATAAAGGAATGTGCTGGAATTAAGGTATCGGTTTCTGATAGTTGTGAGACCATCGGCATTTTCTGGTGGGGAGACTTTGAGCGGGAAGAGGTTCAGGTATACGACATCACCGGGGAGAAACTCTATTCATGTGAACATGGAATGGCTGGGGTTGGTGTTGAAATTTCTCCTGGAGGAGGGTATGTAAAACACGCCTGGTTCTTTGATAAAACAGGTAAACGGATAGTGCTCAGGGATATTTTAAAGGGGCTTCCGAATATAAGAGATTTTGAGTTTGTTTCAGAAAAAGAGATAGTTGTCTTGGCTAATAATATCCTTTATCTCTTCTCTTTCCCGGAAGGTGAATTGAAATGGAGGAGTGAAGAATTAGAGGGAGGTGGAAAGATTACAGTTCAGGGAAGCCATATCATTCTTAGTGGCGGTCTACAAGTATATCGGTTTGAGAAAGATGAAAGATTACTGTGGAAAACGGAGTTGGATAAAAGTTTATCTTTTCCCCAAATTATATCGCTTTCTCGAGACGAGAAGTATGTGGGATTTTATGGGGCTGGGAAGATAGGAATTCTTGTGTTAGACTTTGAAACAGGAGAAATTAAGGTATGCACACCCAGACTCATAAGCCAAATTGGTGCTGTGAACTTATTGTGTTTAGGAAATAAAGTTTTCCTCTCAGGATATGCAAATAGGTCTGTGGATAAACACAAAGGTTATTGGACTTACATCTTGCATTTTGATGAGAACGGGAATATGATTGATGAAATGTGGAAAAGGGAACTGGTTCTGGGAGGTTTTGCCTCTCCTGTGATCGGCGTATATGGGAGCGATGCAACTGGTAAGACAAAGACGGGATATGAGGAAGGCGTGTTAGGTTTTGAAAACTCTACGCAATTTACTATAAATATTCTCAAAGTAAGAGATTGAAAGAAGTATAAAGGAATTTTCATCTGTTGTACAATGTTTTTCGGTATTTTTAGGATAAGATTTTATCTGTTTGTTCTTTTACTGCCTACCCCCCCAAATTTTAAATCCAAACGCTGTTAATGCAGTAATTGCAAAACTTGTCAGCGACTTTTTTCTGAGAATAGGGGCGTTCAATTGAACGCCCCTACCAGATTCTTTTTCTCTCTTTTTTTCTCTGAAAACGCAAATAGTAAAGATTGAGGGATCAAGGGGTCAAAGGGTATCGATATCTGCCTGCCCCGTAGGGAGGAACAGATCTTGCCATGGTGTCCTCTGTGGTAAATACTTTCAATCTCGGAGTTTGACATTTTAATAAATATATAATGTCTTATCTGTCTAACTCCGAGCGTAAATGGGGGTGTGTCAGTGAGAAATTTTCAACCTTGAAAAGAATCGATGTTTGAATAATATATCCTTTACTTCCCGGGGGAAGATTGTATAATAAATACTATGAGAAGAATATTATGTATGTTTACGTTGTTCTGTATCATCGAAGGAGGTTTTGCTATGGATTTTAAGCCACCAGGAGAAGAGGAGAGACTTAAATCTATCGGGCCGACAGAGGGACTTTCGGAAACGCTCAAGAAGGCACTTGAACCGGGTTCCGATTTCAAGCCAGTCCCGGTTCCTGAACCCGGGGACTGGTTATACGTACATCCTGAAAACGGACAGATCTTTACTGATTTTATAAACTCCAATCCGAACAGGCCTGATAAAAAAAGGAATAAAATCTACCTCCGACCCTTAGGAGATTTTTCAAAAGAGAGAAGTCCTTCTATAGAAAAGCTAAAAGATTATACTTCCGCTTACTTCTCCCTGGATGTTGAGGTCCTCCCTCCTCTGGATATTAAGGAGGCTAATCTGACGACCAGGGTCAACCCTTACACAAAAACAGGGCAAATTTTAACCACGGATATATTAAATCTTCTTAAAAAGGATTTACCAGGGGATGCTTTTTGTCTGATGGCAATTACAATGGAAGACCTTTATCCTCATCCTTCGTGGAATTTTGTCTTTGGACAGGCATCGCTTAAGGGAAGAGTAGGTGTCTACAGCTTTGTCCGTTATGACCCTGCCTTTTACGGGGAAGAGAGGGGGAAAGATTATAAGAAACTCTTGCTCTGGAGAAGCTGTAAGGTGCTCGTCCATGAAATAGGTCATCAATTCGGCCTGGAACACTGCATATTCTATTCCTGTGTAATGAACGGATCCAA
>JAGLZA010000096.1 GCA_023131835.1 Caldifarciminota bacterium | reverse complement strand
CCACATCACTTATGTCCGGTGGACCTCCGAAAGCTCTATTATAGTATTGGCTTTGATGTAATAAGCCGTTATCAAAAACTCCAACGTTTTTACGAAGAGTGCGGTTTTGAGGATGAGGCGAAATGGGTGAGGAATCGTCTTGATAGTATTCTGGAAAATGAGTAGAGGATACCCGGTTAAAAAAGGGGTAGACAAAAGGCGTTCTTTTTGTTAAAATGAGAATATATAGAGAAGGATTTTATGGCAAGATATAAACGTATTATAAGAGATTCAAGCAGAAGAATAGATATTCGAACCATGGCTATAAATAAGCTGTGCGTTCCGGAGGAATAATATGGAGATTTTATTTCTCATACTCTCAGTGTTTGCCTTGATTGTAACGATAATCTTTGGCTTCCTGCAGGTTATTGTTCATTTAAGAAGAGGAGATCTGAAATTTTTGAAAAGATTTCCATTTGTAACAATCTCATCCGAAGGAGATATACATGCAAAAGCAGTGAAGAAAGGTCACAGGAGAAAAAGTAAGAGAAGAAGTAAACGAAAAATTCTCATAACTTTCTTATCATTGACGGTTCTGGGAATCATACTTCTCCTGACAAGTACCTTATTTGTTCAGGAAGCAGTGGCAGGAAGGCGAAGACCAATAGCGGTAATGGTCTTTAAGAATCGAACAGGGGAAAGCAGTTTCGATTATCTCTCGGAAGCCATCCCCAATCTCCTGATAACCAACCTTGAACAATCCAGGTATCTACGTGTAATGACATGGGAAAGGATGCATGATTTGCTAAAGGCTATGGGGAGAGAAGAAGTGAAAACAATAGATGAGGAACTGGGCTTCGAACTGTGCAGGATGGATGGCATAGAGGTAATTGTCCTTGGTAGTTTCACCAAGGCTGGTGATATGTTTGTTACCGATGTAAAAGTCCTGGATGTAGAAACCAAGAGGCTTTTGCAGACTACCAGTTCAAAGGGTGAAGGGGTTGCCAGTATTCTAAAGAGGCAGATTGATGAATTGAGCAGAGATATCTCCCGAGGTGTCGGCCTGTCTGAGCGCAAGATTGAATCAACTAAACTTCGAATTACGGATGTTACTACTAATTCAATGGATGCCTACAACTATTTCTTAAGAGGAAGAGAAGATTATGAAAAATTCTATTATGATGATGCCCGAAAATTTCTCGAGAGGGCTATCGAACTCGATTCGACCTTTGCTGTGGCTCATCTCTACCTTGCTTTAGTATATGAAATCCTGGGTAATAATATCGAAGTAAGAAACAAGACTTACGAGAGAGCCAGGACTTTTTCGGAGAAATCTACAGAAAAAGAGAGACTTTATATAGAAGCATGTTATGCCAGCACTATAGAGAGAGATCAAGAAAAGAAGTTCCGTATTCTCAAACAGATGACGGCGAAATATCCCAATGAGAAACGAGCTCACTTTACTTTAACTACTTATTATTATTACAAAGGATTGTTTTATGAAGCAATAGAAGAGTCTAATAAAGCACTGGAACTTGATCCCAACTTTGGAGCTGCTATTAATATGCTTGCCTACACGTACGCCAAAATGGGGAAATATGATGCGGCAATAGAATATTTTAAGAGGTATGCAGCTGTTTCCCCTGGTGATGCAAATCCATTCGATTCTATGGGTGAGATCTATTTTCGAATGGGATTGTTTGATGAAGCGATAGCAAAATTCAAAGAAGCAGTAGAGGTTAAGCCTGATTTTTATCTATCATATTGGAAGATTGCCTATCTCTATGCTCTAAAAGAAGATTACCCTGAAGCAATGAAATGGGTGGATCGATTTATTGCTATAGCTCCGTCTCCAAGCAAAAAGGCGGATGGGTATCAGTGGAGAGGATTCTATCACTACTGGCTCGGGAATCTGGACCAATCCCTTAATGATCTTCAGAAGGCAACAGATGTGTGGGAATCCATAGGAAGTAAGGGATGTAAAGCCTTTGTTGACTGGATAAGGGGATGGATTTATTATGATAGAGGAGATCTTGAACCTGGCCTGAGGTCTTACAGTCACTGGCTTAATAACAGGATTGAGAACAACCCGGCACGCAAACCATTTTATACAGCAGTCTACAGCTTCTATCTTGGATTGGTAGACTTAAAGCAAGGACAAACCGATTCTGCAAAATCCAGAGTGGCTGAGATTAAATCCCTTTTGCTCGAGATAGATATAGATGATAAAGATTTTATCAAATTCCGGTATGACTTACTCAATGGAGAGGTTCTGCAGGCAGAAAAACACCTTGAACAGGCCATCGTTGTTTGCGAAAAAGCATTGAAGTTGAAAATCCCTTCTATGTACATCGGTAACATACTATCCTATAATACACCTTTACCGAAGGATGTATTGGCTCGAGCCTATCTACAAAAGGGAGAGTTAGACAAAGCCATTGCCGAATATGAGCGGTTGGTTATCGTTGACCCAAAGAGTCAAGACCGATATCTCATACATCCAAAGTATCATTATTTATTAGCCAAATTGTATGAAGAGAAGGGTTTGAAGGAAAAAGCAATCGAACAGTATAAGAGGTTTCTTGAGATATGGAAGGACGCCGACGAAGATATGCAGGAGTTGATAGATGCCAGAATGCGCCTTAATAATATTCTGAAGTGATGATTATTCAGGAAGTCAGGAAGGAAATAAAAAAGAATATAGACCAGGAATATAAAAAGTCTGTAAAGAGGTTCTTTAAAAAGGAAGATATAGAGAAAGCAAAAGAGGAAGGATATTCCAAATCTTATGGAGTTAGGACTCCGGTCTTGAGAAAAATTTCAGCAAAATATTTTAAGGGAATCAAAGATAAGTCCAAACGAGAGATTTTTAAATTATGTGATGAATTGCTAAAGTCCGGATATAGTGAAGAAAGGGGTATTGCGTTTGACTGGGCATATCGTCTAAAAGAGCAATATGAACCATCCGATTTTGGTGTTTTTAAGTCATGGTTAAAGAAATATGTTCATTCCTGGGGTTCCTGTGATGATTTTTGCGCTCATCCTTTTGGTGAATTTATCTTCCGATTCCCTGAATTTATTAGCGATGTAAAAAATTGGACTGACTCTAAGAATAGGTGGTTTAGGAGGGCATCTGCGGTAATTATGATCTATTCGGTTCGAAGGAAGAGAAATCTAAAGACTATCTTTCAGATAGCAGACAAACTTCTATTGGATGAGGATGATTTGGTGCAAAAGGGGTATGGATGGATGCTAAAGGAAACAAGCAATCATTATCCGAAAGAGGTATTTGATTATGTTATGAAGAATAAGAAGGAGATGCCAAGGACTGCATTGAGATATGCAATTGAGAAACTATCGCCGGAACTAAAGCGCGAGGCGATGAAAAGGGATTTCTGACGGATTCAGACGACCTCATGGTAGAAGGAGAAATTTTATGGCTCGAAAAAAAGTAGCGCCTTACGGTTCATGGAAGTCACCGATTACAGCGGATTTGATAGTAGAAAATATCATTAGACTTGGGCAGATAGTTCTGGATGGTGCGGATATATACTGGCTTGAGGGGCGTCCTGAAGAATCCGGTCGGAATGTCATTGTGCGTAGGGGTTCGGATGGGCAGACTACTGATATCACGCCACCTCCCTTCAATACCCGAACCAGGGTGCACGAGTACGGTGGTGGTGCTTTTGTAGTTGATAACGGGGTGGTGTACTTCTCGAACTTTGATGATCAACGTATTTACCGGCAGGTGCCAGGCGCCAGGCCGAAACCGATTACCCCTGAGGGGAAGATGCGTTATGCGGATGGCATCATAGATAGTGATCGAAGATGTATGGTATGCGTAAGAGAAGAACACAGAAAAGAAGGCAGCGAGCCGATAAATACACTTGTAAGCCTCAATCTTGAGAGTGAGAATGAAGGTAGAGTACTTGTCTTCGGGAACGACTTCTACTCATCACCCAGGCTCAGTCCCGATGGGAAATTTCTCGTATGGCTTACCTGGAACCATCCTAATATGCCCTGGGATGGCACGGAATTATGGATTGGTGAATTAAAAGAGGATGGTTCATTGGAACGAATCCAGAAAGTGGCGGGCGGGATTAATGAATCTATATTCCAGCCAGAGTGGTCCCCGAATGGTGTATTGCACTTTATATCTGACCGTAATGGTTGGTGGAATCTCTGCCGATGGTGTGACGGAGACATTGAGTCCCTCACCGAGATGGAAGCGGATTTTGGGGTGCCGCAGTGGGGTTTCGGAATGTCCACCTATGCTTTTGATTCAGAGAAATGCATCATCTGTACCTATAGCGCTCAGGGGATCTGGCATCTGGCAAGTCTTGATACAGTATCTAAAAGACTTGAAGAGATCGAAATCCCATACACAGATGTCTCCTGTCTCCGGGTACTAAATAGTTGGGTTGTGTTTCGTGCTGGCTCTCCATCCGAACCAACCTCAATCGTTCGGTTATATCTTGCCACGAGAAAAATAGAGGTGTTGCAACGCTCAAGCAATATAGCAATTGATGATGGCTATCTATCTTTACCGCAGTCTATTGAGTTCCCTGCTGCGGACGGACTTACTGCGAATGCTTTCTTTTACCCTCCGAAAAATAAGGGTTACGATGCGCAACCTAATGAATTGCCACCTCTATTGGTTATAAGTCACGGTGGTCCTACATCATCGACCTCGAGTACCCTCAGTCTGCACATCCAGTACTGGACCAGTCGAGGGGTTGCGGTGCTTGATGTAAATTATGGAGGAAGCACTGGTTATGGTCGTGCATACAGGGAGCGTCTTAAAGGTAAATGGGGTATTGTTGATGTTGATGATTGTGTGAATGGTGCACTCTTCCTTGTTGGGAAGGGTAGGGTCGATGGGGATCGACTTGCAATCAAGGGAGGCAGTGCTGGTGGGTATACCACTCTGTCCGCACTTACCTTCCGTGATGTATTCAAAGCAGGAGCCAGTTACTATGGTGTAAGTGATTTAGAAGCATTGGCAAAGGAGACACACAAGTTCGAGTCACACTACCTTGATGGTTTGATTGGTCCTTATCCCAGGCGGCGCGATCTCTACAGAGAGCGTTCACCAGTCAACTCAACCCATCATCTCTCATCACCTGTAATCTTTTTCCAGGGACTTGAAGATAAGGTTGTACTCCCCAACCAGGCTGAAATGATGGTTGA
>JAGLZA010000095.1 GCA_023131835.1 Caldifarciminota bacterium | reverse complement strand
CAGCATGGATTTAGACGTGCAGAGAACATCAAGCGTGCTTTAGAGAGTGAACTCTATTTCTATTCTCGAATCTTTGGATTTGATATTGCCGATGAAGTGGAACCTGTAGAGATTGAGAATTTATAGAAAGAAAAGGAGGCAGAAATGACTAATAACTTCGC
Source organism: Caldifarciminota bacterium (assembly GCA_023131835.1). Lineage (GTDB taxonomy): Bacteria > Hydrothermota > UBA3072 > UBA3072 > UBA3072 > JAGLZA01. The sequence continues at coordinate 14,180 of JAGLZA010000095.1, read as the reverse complement.
TCAGTTTATAAAAAACATGACAACAATTCTGGTCGAGAATGGCCCTGAATTACTAATCACTCTTCTTGGCCTAATTGTTCTCCACTTCATTGTCAGGGGAGTTATGAAGAAGTTTGCCCGCCTGATAATAATCAGGGTGTCAAAGAAGGTAGGGATGTCTACAGAACAGGAGAAGAGGATTACGACAATCAATGCTCTTTTTACCCGTATTGCTTTTGTATTGTTATGGGGAGTAGGTATTATTGTTATTCTTGGTGAGTTGAATATCAATATTGCTCCTATTCTTACCGGCTTGGGTATATTTGGATTGGCATTGAGTTTCGGAGCCCAGAGTCTTGTTAAGGATTTGATAGCCGGTATCTTTATTTTGATTGAGAATCAAATAAGAGTAGGAGATGTAGCGGTAATTAATGGGACCGGTGGTCTGGTAGAGTCTATAGACTTACGAACAATTGTCTTGAGAGACTCTGAAGGAATTGTCCATGTCTTCCCAAATGGATTGATTAGAACTCTATCTAACACAACAAAGGATTGGTCTGCCTGTGTGCTGGATATCAGCGTTGCTTATAAAGAAGATTTAGAGAGGGTGGAGGAGATTATGAAAGAGGTGGGTGAGGATTTACGAGGAGATAAAGAGTTTGGTCGGTATATACTAAAGCCTATAGAGATATTCGGTATTGAAAAACTCTCCAAAGCCTCTATGGTTATAAGGATTCGTATTAAAACGCAACCTCTCAAGCAGTGGATGATAGCCCGGGAATATCGGCTTCGACTCAAAAAGGCATTTGATAAGCACGATATTGTTGTTGGATAAAGGTGAAAGTCTGAAACTATTACTAAAAAAACTTGTTTTTATTTCAGAATAGTTCCACCTGCAGTCAACGTTATCATTAAATTTTCAAGAATCCTTTGTTTTTCTTCCTTACTTGCTTCCCATATTTTTCTATCACAAGAAGCAGATAAGACTCTTCCGCAGATGATAATTTCATCCCCATATTGTTTTTGCCATTCAAGTATGCATTCCAGATGAGCTATACATTCCTCGATAGCGGGAGGTTTGACTCTTTCGGTTGGTATTGGGGTGAGGCCTGCTTCTTTTAGTTCGTTAACCTCCGGAGGATATTCCTTTGCGGTGATAAGGGTTTTTTCTTTTATATCGAGCATAGGGATATTAACCACAAACTCCCTGGTCTCGAGAATATTTTTTGCCGTATCGTGTTTTATGTTACAGCTAAACAGGAGAAGAGGAGGGGTGCTGCAGGCAGGAGTTATCCACGATTTTATAGCAGCATTTACTTTCCCTTTTTTATTCACAGTTGTAATAATTGTTACGGGACAGATAAATGGGATATTTCCCCAATCACCGAGATTTGTAATTTCTGTATGTATCCTATCTTTTGCCATTTTTCCTCCTTCTTAGCATTCTACCGCTCTCGTTTGTATCAGAACTAAAAATCAATCCCCTGTTAAAAACCTTAAGGCGGTTCCAATCGCCTCCTCTGGGTCCGGAGGGAAGGCATGCCCGATCTCAGGGTAGATTTTCAGGTGTACCTTTACACCGTTTTTTTCAAGCAACTGCTTAGCTTTTTTATTACTCTCGAGCCTTTCTTCCCTTTCTTTTCCTCCTATTATGATATAATATCCTATCTCTTTTTCCTTAAGATTAGGAATGTATTTCTTTAATCCTTTTTTATCAAAAGAACTTGCAATAGCAATAATACCTTTGAATACATCGGGATTCGTAATTCCGAGGGATGCGGCACGGCTTCCACCCTGGGAATAACCAAGGAGTATTATTCTCGTTGTATCGATGGAGTATTTGCTTTCTATTTCTTTGATATCTTTCATTATCTTTTCTTTGCATTTATTAATACTACCCCAGGAGAAACTGGTCAGTCCCTGCACTTTAGTGCCATAGGGTATTGCCAGGATATAACCCTTTTTATTGATATAATCCTTGACGGCTCTTAAGAAATTATCGGCAGAGCCTCCATAACCATGCAGGCCAATGAATAAAGGGTATTTTTTCTCCGGGTTATAATCTTCTGGTTTGAACACCAGTGTTTTCCATTCCTTCTTTTTTGCTTCTTCCAATAACCTGGTCGCCCTCAACACAATTTCTTTGAACTCTTTTGATTTTCTTATGTTGTCAAAATCACTATCGCCCTCAAACTCGTATGCGCCAAGCCCGACTGTTTTATCGAGCCAGACTACTGCAGAGTCCTTTAGATTTAACAGCGAGTAGCAGCAGGCAATATTGTATGTAAGGGCAGAATATAATGAGTCGAGCTTAAAAGCCTTTTTAAAATATCCAATAGCCTCCCTGTAATGTTCTCCACTATATGCTGTCATACCCATAGAAATATAATTTGCTCTCAAGTTTACTGTATCGGATTTGCCCTTACCTTCTTGCGGTTGGGCCATTAACATAAGAAATACAATGCCAAACATTTCTACCTCCTTATCGCTCAGGTGAATTTAATCCGTTAAGAGTTTTTCTCTTTTCTTTTTTAGGTTTTAAATCTGTTTTCTTATTTCCTCAAGATTTTGTTTTGCTTCAGGTGCCATATCAAAAAATTTATTTAACTCTTCGCAGGCATAATCATTACAATAGGCACAATTCTCGACACCCTTTTCCAGACCGCATTTCCTTATTTTGCAAATCTTGCAGTAGTTAAAAAGGCGTCCGTTCTCAACCAGACATCCATCGCAGTTAATATCCTCTACTTTGATCTCTTGATTGAATTCCTTTGACCAAAATTCAGCGACCTTCTTCCTTTCGTTATTATCGTCTTTTTGGGTCGCGAGCAAGGCAGGACATTTACTGCAGGTTAATCCACAAAAGGCAATCATCTCATCCATTGCTTTCACCTCCTATTATTTTTTTACTTTCCTCCTAATGTATATAGTAAAGAGAATGAAAAGTCAAGCATTCAGTAATTATCGCGGTTTTCGAAACCGCTCCTGCATTGCGTTAGGAACGAAAGGGCGTAATAAATCACGCCCCTACAAATCCAAGAGAGGACTCACCGAAGAATTTTAACCGCAGATAAACGCAGATAATCACAGATAGGCGCTCCGCGACAAATCCTTTGCGCCTTTTGCGAGAAAAATTAGGGGTCTGGTGGCGAGAAATATTTCTTGACAATCTATAATTTCATGTTATGCTTTTTCTAAAAGGGGAATTTATATGAAGAAACCATCAAAAGAGCAAAATAATTACCGCGGTAAGTCTGTATGGCTTATTGCTGAATTACTCGTTGTATTTATAGGAGTCTATGCTGCTTTCATATTCGATAGCTATAGAACTAATAAACAGAATGAATATAGAAAACAACAGATTTATACAGCGTTAAAGGAGGAATTTACATTTACTTCAGAAGGAATGAAACAAGCAGTTCCATTATTAGATAGTATTGTCACAAAGCTTAAGAATGAATATGAAGAAGGTAAGATGCCAAAACCCAGCCGGTTTCATTTCGTTATCGGAGTCCGAACAGATATATGGGAAGCGGTTCTTAAATCTGGTGCTTTAGAACTAATTGATGCCAAACTCGTATTTCAGCTTTCAAATTACTATTCATTCATTCGGTTTGCTGCAGAGGAATGCAAAAATTTTGATAGATTAATCCAGCAATATATCATTCCCAATATTGATAAAAATATAGGAGAATTTTATAATATCAAAACAAAAAAATTCAAGGGAAAATACTCCTGGTATTTAGAATCGCTTGATAATATGAACAACTATATGAACAGAATTCAGAAGATGACAGATAGTTTGCTGGTTGAGATTGATAATTATGTTGAAGATTAATCCTTCAGTCGTCAACTCATCTTTGACTATGCGTCTGATACAATGGTGATTTTCAACGATAATGGGAAAATTATGAAGACAGAGGTGCGAAATCTGCTGCCAGGACATTCCGAATCAGATTTCGAAGGCATATAAAAATCATAGCACCGAATTTACAGAAGGCTGTAACTTTAAAATCTTTAAACTTTCCTGCATAAGATACTGTTTGAAACTCAGGGATGTAGCAACGTCAATTGATTCGGGAAGGTTAGTATGACAACGGTACATCGGAATTTTATCAATCGGAGAAACCATCCTATTAAACCCTGAAATTCCATTCACGCTCTGTCATTTTATTCCTGAAACAACCCAGAAACCACCTGTCCTGCTAACTTCGTGAAACTTTAATGCCCTGGTTAACCTGGATAAATTGGTTTTTCGAATTTTTGGAACACCTATTGCGGGATCTACGATGGTAAGTTCATTTTTCTCGGTGTCAATCTCTTGAATTAAAGAAACATGTTCTACATCCCCATTATCAAATAGAATTTGGCTATTGTAGCAGATGATGATATCATTATTGCTTGAGAGATTTTGAATAACAAATTCGGAAACATTTTCAATATCCTTAGTATTATGAATGGTTAATTTAAGAGGAATATTATTTTTGATGAAGTAATTATTGATGGAATATTGTTTTTTACTACTTTGAGTTCCCCAGCCGGTTTTCGGCATTCTTCCTGTTCGTACTCTACTGAACAAATGCACCTTTTCTTTAGGTACGATTAACCCAAGTTGATAACCAATCTCATCTTGCGAATTAAATTTAAGCCCTCTTCTCACTTGAATCATTTGAAGAATTGCTGGAACGCAGCAATGCTCTTTTTCTGTTTTTGGATTGTATTTTGGTGTTATGCTAATTTTCATAAGAATCTTTGAATATTAACATTTGTACCTATATATTTTATACATTCCGTGAAATAAACCAGAGACATTTTTCCTTCCACTCACAATCTCCGCATATATCCTGTATATCAGAACTGTTCTTCAGTTTCGTGTTTACAAGACCAAGAATATCTTTAACCCTACCTTTTGTTCCTTCTTTTAAGCCTAACTTTCTCAAAACATGTATATCCATTTCTCTAACCTTCTGAGCGGAATTCGGCATCCTTTCACACACCCCTTCTTTGTTATAAGGACAATGAGAACAAATGATATCACATTCTGCAATTATCTCTACCCCCAGATCGGGATTTGAATTTATATCTTTGACGACTTGAGTCATGTTGTCTATAAAACTCCTGCTATATCCATATCCTTGAAAACCCTGCATACATAAAAGGTGATGTGCACGAATCCTAATTGTATCTAAGATATCTAACATCTCTCTACTCCTTTAACATCAACCTCGTTATTAAACACATTCTTCCCTGTAAAGACCTGGTTCTTCCTTGTTCTTTGTTTCAGGTTACTTAATGTATATAATAAAGAAAATCAAAAGTCAAGTTATCAGTGTCAAAAAATAGGAGGCGATGGGGATTCCAATTTAACTATTCAACCATTCAACTATTTGACTAATTCCTTTTGCTTCCTTTGTATTCTCTTTAAGGAATTTTTCAAAAACCGTGCAGGAACCGTAGCAAAATGGGATTTAGGGGTTAGGGATTGGGATTAGATTTTATTTTTACCTAATAAACTAATTAACGAATTAACTAATTCAACTAATACACTCTGTGCCCTCAGTGTCTCTGTGGCAGAAAAAATCAGTTCAATCAGTGAAAATCTGTGTCAAAAAAACGGATGGGAGGAGAGGGGATTAAAAACCCTAACATAAAGCAGTGTCTTAAAACCGTGGCTAAAAAAGGGGGAAAATGGATATCGTGAAATATATTTTTCCTTGATTATTAATTTATATTTTGTATTATCATTCCAAAAAGGAGATAGAAAAATAAATCAAAGAACGAATATCGAATCAGGGACATATCTAACGATCAACCGTGACCAACTTCACAGGAATATTTTTTCTCTTGCCTGGCCCTCTATTTCAGAAAGCCTTCTTCATACTATTACTATGATGGTTGATATGATTATGGTATCCAGGTTGGGAACCGTTTCAATCGCTGCGGTAGGTCTATCCAATATGCTTGCCTTTTCATTTTTTTCCACAACTGGTTTCCCTTTACGGATAGCTGCCCAGGCGCTTACTGCCAGATTTGCAGGCGCACATCTACCAGAAAAGATAAGGGATGCTGGAAGTAATGTATTGGGATTAGGAATCCTGATTGGTTTACTTATAAGTCTTTTAGGAATCTTCGGTAGCAAGTGGTTACTTTTCATTATGGGAGCGAGTGAATCCGTTCAAGGTGTAGGAACCGGGTATCTAAGAATCGTGCTCGGGATTGCTCTGTTCAGGATTATATTCTTTATTTGTTCAGGAATACAGAAGGGAATGGGAGATACAAGGACTCCTATGTTCATAATGCTATTTGCGAATATTTTAAATGTCATCTTTAATTATTTCCTTATCTTTGGTATAGGAATCTTTCCTCGCCTTGGCGTGCTGGGTGCGGGCATTGCTACAGGTGGTGCCCATATCTTTGCAGGAGTCTCTTTATTCATTATTATGTTGTTCGCAAGGAAGGAAATACCAATAAAAATAAGTGATATAGGAAAATTTAATACAGTGATGATAAAAAATATATGGAGGATAGGATTTCCTGCGGTTATTGAGACAGGGTTGAGGAGATTCGGGTTGCTCGTTTTTATGAGGATGGTAACCGCTCTGGGAACCATCGCTCTTGCAGCCCATCAACTAACTGTAAGGATAGAGGCTTTCTCCTTTATGATAGGTGTAGGCTTTAGTGTTGTGTCAAATACTCTGGTGGGACAAAGCATAGGAGCGAAAAAACCCTCCCTTGCTTCCGAGAGCATTAAGAAGACTTCTTATTATGGAATTGGGTTGATGTCTCTCCTTAGTTTCGTATTTGCCTTCATCCCTGGTATTATCTTGAAGATCTTCAATCCTGAGATTGATGTGAAACTACTTGCAATGCTTTCGCTAATGATATGTGCTTTTGAACAGATACCCATTGGTTTGTATATGGTTCTTGCAGGAGGGTTCCAGGGGGCAGGAGATACTAAAACTCCGATGTTCATTACTGGTATAGGTACCCTTCTCATTCGTATCCCTCTGGCTTATCTGTTTGGATTTAGAATGGGTTTGGGTTTCGTTGGTGTTTGGATAGGGACAGCAATAAGTTGGTGGGTTATTGCTATCCTTGCTCTTATTGCTTTTCATATCGGAAAATGGAGAAAAGTCAAGATTGAGTAAATCCACACTACCCCCCGATTTTTAACCACAGAGGTCACAGAGAAATAAAGAGCGAAACCCACTCCCCTTTAAATTTTGTGTTTTAGAGGACACAGAGGAAACCTTAACAATCCCCCAATTTTTAGACACAGATAACCATTTAAATAAGGGTTCAAGAGTATTTTAGGATTTAGGGTTTAGGATTTAGGGATTAGAAAATTAGAATTAATTAAACTCTCTTCTGTGTTCATCTGCGTTAATCCGCGGTTTCACTAGGGATTTAGGGTTCAGGATTTAGGGATTGGGATTAGATTTATTTTCACCCAATAAACTAATTAACGAATCAACTAATACACTCTGTGTTCTCTGTGTCTCTGTGGCTAAAAATGGGATGGGAAAGGGGATTCCGATTTAACTATTTATCCGTTCAACCATTTGACTATTTCTCAATTGGAGCGAAGCGACTATCTCTGTGCCCTCTGTGGTTAAAAAAGGGGAGGAAGGGAGGTGCACTCTTCTTTCTCTGAATTACAAAAACCAGGGGTGGTGAAGGGCTTTGTGTCCTTTGTGCCTTTGTGGTTAAAAAAGGGAGGAAGGGAAGAAAGGCTTAGTCTTGACAAATCAGATAAATGGATTAATATAAAGTATCTCTTCGGGGTTGGGTGAAAATCCCAACCGGCGGTAAAAGCCCGCGAGGGAGAACCTGATTCGGTGGAATTCCGAAGCCGACGGTCAAAGTCCGGATGGGAGAAGAGATAAAGAACCCCGAAGTGGGTTTTTGTTATTATGTTGAACAAGGTAGATTGTTATTTTATAAGAAAGACATTCGAACTGGCTAATAAGGGCGAAGGAATGGTTTCACCTAACCCCCTTGTTGGTGCAGTAATAGCAAAGAATGGAAGGACTCTGGGAATAGGATATCATAAGGGGAAAGGTAACCCTCATGCTGAGGTTTGCGCAATAGAGGATGCAGGGAAAAGTATAAAAGGTGCCACCCTGTATGTATCCCTTGAACCTTGTTGCCATTATGGCGACACTCCGCCCTGTACCGACCTTATTGTCCGCAGTGGTATAAAAAGGGTTGTTGCACCCATTAAAGACCCCAATTCCCTTATCAATGGAAAAGGATTCGAGATATTAAGAAATAATGGAATAGAGATAACCACAGGGATATTGAAAGAAGAGGCTCTGGAATTAAACCAATACTATCTTAAATATATTAAAAATAGAATCCCCTATGTGATATTGAAGGCTGCCCTAACACTTGATGGAAGAATAAGTGCCCCTGAAAGAAATATTTTCAAGATTACATCTAAAGAATCCCTTATAGAGGTGCATCGCTTAAGAAAGAAGGTAGATGCTATCCTTGTTGGGGTAGGGACTGTAATATCTGACGACCCAGGACTTGATGTGCGATTGGTAAAATCGAATCACGAACCATATAAAATAGTTATAGATCCGCACCTACGCACACCAAGGGATGCAAGAATCTTCACGGGAAGCCGAAGGGTAATTATGGCAACCCTGTTAAAGAAAAGCGAGGAGAAATATCCAGCCTCGACCATATGGACTTTTAAGGAAAAGGATGGTTCGATTCCGGTAAAGGATATACTGAAGAAGGCAGGTGAATTTGGTATAACCTCTATACTTGTAGAAGGGGGCAGTAAGACCTTTGCAAAATTCATAACATCCGGAGAGGTAGACAAATACTTACTCTTTTATTCCCCATCTTTTTTGGGTGATGGAATCCCCTTTCTTGCACATTCCGTTAAAAGAGAATTTCTTGAAACCAGGATAAGAAAGATAGGTAATGATCTGTTGGTAGAGGCAGAATGTTCACGGGAATAATAGAGAAGGTTATCAGGATAGGTAGAATCAAAAGGGAAGGGAAGAGTGCTTCTATCCACTTACAGTTATCCTTTGACGTGAAGGAAAGCGCAAGCATTGCCGTAAACGGTGTATGTCTGACAGTTGAATCCATTAGCGGCAGGACATCAATCCTAAGGGCTGTGGAGGAGACTCTCCGAAAGACCAATCTATCTCAAATACGGTCAGGGGATTGGGTGAATATCGAGAGGGCATTACGGGTAGGGGATTCTATCAATGGACATTTTGTATATGGACATATCGATGGTATGGGGAAGTTATTGGATATAAAAAAGGAGCCTCAAAGTACTCGTTTAAGGATAGGTTATCCAGCTGAACTCTCAAGGTTCATTGCAAGGAAAGGGAGTATTGCTATAGATGGTATATCGCTTACAGTTGTCGAGGTATCCCCATCGGAATTTTTAGTTGTTGTTATTCCGTATACAATGGAAAACACCAATCTCAAATATAAGAAAAGGGGTGAGATGCTGAATATTGAGATAGATCCCATTGCAAGGTATATCGAAAAATTTAAGGAGGCAATAAATGAGTGAATTCGCTTCCATTGAGGAAATATTAGAGGATGTTCGAAAGGGTACCCCTATCATTGTAGTGGATGATGAGGATAGGGAGAATGAAGGTGATTTTGTGGTTGCATCTGAGAAGGTAACACCTGAGATTATTAATTTTATGGCAAAGGAAGGCAGGGGGCTCATCTGTATTTCACTCTTAATAGAAAGACTTGAAGAACTTCATCTCCCTTTAATGACAAATAATATAACGGCACGCCATGGGACCGCTTTTACCGTATCCGTTGATGCAAAAAAGGGGACGACGACGGGGATAAGCACCTTTGATAGACACACTACTATTAAGACACTAATTGACCCGGATACAGGACCTTCTGATCTTGCAAGACCCGGTCATATATTCCCGCTCCAGGCAAAGAAAGGTGGTGTCTTGAGGAGAGCAGGGCATACAGAGGCAGCAATTGATATTGCAAAACTTGCAGGGTTGTATCCCTCAGGGGTTCTCTGTGAAATAATGGATGAAGATGGTAGTATGGCAAGTCTACCCCGACTGAAAGAAATTGCGAACAAACACAATCTTAAAATCATTACCGTCAAGTCTCTAATCCAATTTAGACAAAAGAGGGAAAAATTGGTAGAGCGGGAATGGGAGGTAGATTTTCCCACCCGCTTCGGAATGTTTCGCCTCATTCCCTATTCCAATCAACTGGATGATAAGATACATATTGTCCTCGTAAAGGGCGAAGTAAACGGGAAGAAAAATGTTCTGGTAAGGGTTCACTCAGAATGCTTTACCGGTGATACCTTGCACTCACTGCGATGCGATTGTGGAGATCAGCTGGAGGAGGCTCTTCGTATTATGGAAAGAGACGGTAGAGGGGTTTTACTATATATGCGGCAGGAAGGAAGAGGTATAGGATTACTGAATAAGTTAAAGGCCTATAAACTTCAGGATGAAGGTTTTGATACCGTAGAAGCCAATGTGAAACTTGGGTTTAAACCTGACCTCAGAGATTATGGTATTGGAGCTCAGATATTGAGGGACCTCGGTCTCACAACTATAAAATTGCTTACAAATAATCCAAGAAAGGTAGTAGGATTAGATGGATATGGTATAATTATAACAGAGAGGGTTCCAATTGAGATTCATCCCGGTGAACAGAACAAGAAATATCTTCGTACAAAGAAACTGAAATTGGGACATTATTTGAAACATGTATAAGAAGCCAGTAATAATTGTAAACAATAGCCACAAAGACAAAGAAAAAACTCTGTGAACTCGGCTTGCCCCGCCTGCCCCGTAAGGAAGAATGACTGTATCGGGGTAGGTAGGAATCGACCGTATCCGGGTGTCTCTGTGGCAAAAAAATGAGGAGGAAAAATGGAGTATAAGGGAAAGATAAGTGGTAGGGGAATGAGGGTTGCTATTGTGATTTCTCGTTTTAATGCCAAGGTAACAGAAATGTTAAAGGGAGGTGCGATTGACTGTCTTCTTCGCCATGAGGTGAAGAATGAGGATATAGATGTATATTGGACTCCCGGTTCATTTGAGTTGCCAATGGTCCTGAAAAACGTGGTTAATAATAGGGAATATGATGGATATATCGTGCTTGGAGCTCTGATCAGAGGAGATACTCCTCATTTTGATTATATAGCAGGGGAGACCACAAAAGGGATAGCAAAGATATCTTTGGAATCAGCAGAACCGGTTGCTTTTGGGGTAATAACTGCGGATACAGAAGAACAAGCATTGAGTAGAGCAGGATTGAAGCAGGGTAATAAGGGATGGGATTCGGCTATCGCCATCCTTGAAATGATAGATCTCTATAAGAAGATAAAGGGTGGAGAGTAAGAGGCGACTCGGGAGGCTCCTCGCGGTCAAGAGTCTCTATCCTGAGAGAATTGGAGCAGCACCACCGCTGGAAGCCTTTAAAAATCTCATTGAGCAGGAAGAGTATCCTGAGGAGTCTTTAGAGTTTGCAAAAAGATTAGTTGAAAAGGTTTCCGAACATCTTAATGAGATAGATGAATTAGTGAAGGGAGTTATTAAGAACTGGCAATGGGATCGTGTTTCCGCAATGGATAAGGCGATTCTTGGCATTGCTGTGGTAGAATTCCTCTATTTTCCTGAAAACCCTCCGAAGGTAGTCATCAATGAAGCTATTGAAATTGCCAATGAATATTCTACTGAGAAGTCCGGAATATTTATAAATGGTTTACTTGATAGAATTGCAAGAGAGAAGGGATTTTTATGATATATGCAATTATCTCGGACATCCACGGAAATTTAGAGGCATTCCAGAGGGTTCTACAGGAGATTCATTCCAATAGAGAGGTAGAAAAGATTATATGCCTTGGAGATATCGTTGGTTATGGTGCCGATCCGGAAAAATGCATTGATTTGACCAGGCGATATTCTGATATAATCATTGCCGGTAATCACGATTTTGCAGTAGCAGAGAAAACAGATATTACTTCCTTCAATTCAATAGCAAGAGAGGCAGTCTTATGGACAAGAAAAATCTTATCCCCTGATTATATTACCTTCTTGAAGAATTTACCTCTCTCATCTACAATAGATGATATGCATCTGGTTCATGGCTCCCTGGATAATCCCGATCAGTGGAGATATCTAACAAGTATTGATGATGCACAGATTGATTTCTATTTAATGGAAAAGGACATTCTATTTATAGGACATTCTCACATTCCTTTTATATTTGAAGAGAAGGATGAAAAGATAAGGATAATAACAGATTGTGAGGTCAATCTTTCTAAGGATGCAAGGTATATCATCAATCCAGGAAGTATCGGCCAACCAAGGGATCTTGACCCCAGGGCATCCTTTGCGATATATGATTCCTCTACCTGTCGTCTCAGAATAATTCGTATGGATTATGATATATCATTGGCGCAGAGTAAGATCAGGGAGGCCGGGCTTCCTCTGATATTGGCCGAGAGACTCAGTATCGGAAAGTAGTTATGATACTCTTAAAGGATTGTTATCATATAGCAACCTTCAATGAATCAATGGATGAATTAAAAGGTTATGATATCCTTATAAAAGGAAATCGGATTGAGAGGATAGGAAAAGGGATAGAATTACCCAAAAAAAGTGAGATAGAAATAATAAATTGTTCTAATTATCTCATAATACCAGGTATGATCAATACGCATCATCATCTTTATCAGACTCTCACAAGAAATCTCCCGAAAGTTCAGGATGCAAAACTCTTTGACTGGCTCACCTATCTATATCCCATCTGGGCAAGAATTGATGAGGAGGCAATATATTATGCTACACTTCTCGGATGCGGGGAGTTGTTAAAGACAGGTGCTACCACCACGACCGACCATCACTACCTCTATCCCGAGTCTTTTTCAGGAGATTTGCTCGGAATACAGTTTGAGGCAACCGAAAAATTAGGCATAAGGTTTTCCCCCTCAAGGGGTTCTATGACTCTGGGCAAGAGCAAAGGTGGACTGCCTTCAGATGAGGTTACAGAAACTCTGGAAGAGGTAATAGAGGATAGTATCAGGGTTATTGAAAAATATCATGACGATTCTCCCCTTTCAATGAGAAAAATAATACTTGCACCCTGCAGCCCTTTCAGTGTTGACAGAGATTTGATGAAGGAAACAGCGCGATTGGGACGCTCATACTCCCTGCTGCTTCACACACACCTTGCAGAAACTGTTGAGGAGGAAGAATATTGCTGCAGTCGATTTGGGAAACGTCCACTTGCCTTAATGGAGGAATTGGCTTGGGTTGGGAAAGATGTCTATTTTGCCCATGGTGTCCATTTTAACGATTATGAATTGGAACTATTAGCTCAAACAGGAACCTCAATATCGCATTGCCCCACATCCAATATGAGGCTTGGTTCTGGAATAGCAAGAATTAGAGAAATGATTGATATGGGGATTACCGTAGGGTTGGGTGTAGATGGGTCTGCTTCCAATGATTCATCGGATATGCTTGGCGAGGTAAGGAATGCTATGTTACTTCAGAGGGTGAGATATGGACCTGAAGGATTAAAAGCCAGGGAGGCCCTATCCCTTGCTATAAAAGGAGGCTCTGCCATATTGAATTACACTGAACTTGGTTCAATAGAGGAGGGTAGGGGCGCAGACCTTGCTCTCTTTGACCTGAATACACTTCAATATGCAGGTGGCTTATCTGATCCCCTTGCTACCATTGTCTTTGCAGGTTATAATCACGAGACCGCATATACCATAGTAAACGGCAAGGTTGCGGTAAAAGAAGGGAGGCTCGTCAATTTTCCAGAAGAGGAAATCGTTCGGAAGGTGAACGAGTTCTCTGCTCGTTTGCTTTCTTCCTGTAAAGAATAATTAAAGAGTTCAACATCGTCTTTAGACACAGATTTTCACGATTGAACTGATTTTTCACCACAAAGACACAGAGGACACAAAGAAAAATAATATTTTTGTCTTCCCCACTATCCCACAAGGAAGGAAACACAAAGAAGACAAAGTACACAAAAAATACATCTTAGCTGATAACTGTATGCTAATAATGCCGCAGATTAACGCCTGTCTGCGTGCGGAACGCACCCACAGGCAGAGCAAGCTCTGCTACTCCAAAATCTGCGAATTAAGGGTTGGGTGGAGGTAAATCCTGACCTCACAAAAAATTAGACACAGATAACACAGATAA
>JAGLZA010000094.1 GCA_023131835.1 Caldifarciminota bacterium | reverse complement strand
CGTAAACGCTTTTTTTCTAAGGAACTGGTTTAAAAGAAAACCTGAGCTAAAAGAGAAACTAAGAGGATGTTTTTAGTCAAGGTTTTTACCGGAGGTAAAAACCTTGTTTAGGAGGTGAAAAGAAAAAAATGAACAAAACAAAAAGAAGATTAAGTGCTATTGTAGTGCTAACAAGCGTTTTTTTATTGGGCGTTCTTGCGTTATCTACGGGAATTGCAAGTGAAGATTCGACTACACTTAATGATTGGAATGGAACGTGGCTCAATCTTGGAACGATGCTTGACGATCCTGCTATGGACGTGGTGTACGAAGCCATGACCGATGCAGCAAATGCAGCAGCCGGGGATGGTACCTTTACTACCAACGATGCCAAGAGCTTCTTGTACGCAATGCATAAATCGAATTTCGGCGATTTGGGAATAGCAGAAAATAATGTCACCTATTACAACACAGACAAAACGGTTCGATGCGACTGTGAATACGAAAGCGCAGGTGTAGAGACTGTTGCATTCGGAGAAGAGGGATTTAACTGGTACAAGTTCGCGCTGACATCGGAAGATACAACTTGTCCCGAGTATAGGTATCTCATTTTTACTGAGGTACATTCTCACGAAGGTGGCATGGTTCACTGGCACATGAGATACGGAAATACCAGTTTTGATGACTTGATCAACAATACGGACTATGCGATGTGGTACCCGACCTTTGCTGTTGAAGGTACCACAATGGAAACAGTAGCTGACGGATATGCGGAAGGAGCTGAGATGATGGGTGCCATGATGCTTGCAAGTCAAGAGTCAATAGTACCCGCAGAGAGAATCTACGGTCTTGCACGTCACCTGGAAGCCGCTGTAGATGCGGTGCACGACGGCGGTGTGCACGTGATTGAAGACGCAAAAGGTGAATTTGAAAAGTATAAGGCGGAGATTCAACAAGCAATAGGAAACATCCGAGGCTCTGCACATGGCGTCGAACAGCACCGAGCTGAACTCTACGACCTTACAGAAGGCCTTGAGGGCGAGCATGTAGAGGCAATCCACAAAATTGCAAGCGATTACGAAGAGCCGGTAGATAAGCTCCTTACGCTTGCACATCAACTCGATGCACTTAAAGATGATCCTGTCGCGAACGAAGAGGAGATACTCGAGATAGCGGGTAAGCTTCACAGCCATTTGCATGCTGGGCTTGAAGGGCCTGCGAGAAGGATGGTCAGGCGTGCAGAGGCACTTGGGTATGAAGCCCCGGTAAGCGGGAAAGAGATAGTCTGGAAATACACCGATGTTAGCTATCCAACAATTGTCCAACGCTTGGAAAATGGAAATACGCTGATTGTAGACATGGGCGAAAATAGGCGTATCATTGAGGTGACCCCGGATAAAGAAATAGTCTGGGAATATACCGGCTTTGACTCCTCGCATCAAGCCCTACGCTTGCCAAATGGGAATACACTGATTTTGCAGCTCTTCAAACTTCCAAGCATTCAGGAGAATAACAGTATCACAGAGGTAACTCTGGATAAGAAGGTAGTTTGGGAATACAGCGTCGACTTTATTCCGGTTGGTGTCCAACGCTTGCCAAACGGGAACACGGTAATTACAGACGCCACAAATCATCGTGTTATTGAAGTAACACCGGATAAGGAGATAGTTTGGGAATACACGGACTTTATCATGGTGCGGAGTCTCCAATGCTTGCCAAACGGAAACATACTGGCCGTAGAAACCCAGGATCTGGAGAATCTTACGGATACTCGCGTCCTCGAGATAAATCAGGATAAGGAAATAGTCTGGGAATTCAGCGACTTTGACGCTCCATTTGGTTTGGTCCAACGCTTACCAAATGGAAATACGGTGATTGCAGACACCCAGCGCAACAAAAAAGCAGACCCACGCTACATCGAGGTAGCTCCAAATAAGGAGATAGTCTGGGAATACACCGACATCGACCTTACCTATCCCTGTGGTGTCCACCGGTTGCCAAATGGGAATACGCTGATTGGAGACGCCAGGTATCCTCACGTCGTTGAGATTGGCGTCAAATAGTCACTGCAAAGGAAGAAGAAAGGAGGCGGTGGAATTGCAAAAGAAAAATAGATAAAGATGCGTGATGGAGGGGCAGATGTGGGGCACTGCATCTGTTCCTTGCTTTTTTTTCTTTTTGGAACGAATATCTTGCGCCAATCGGTAAGAACCTGTGTTAAGAAAGAAAATGAAAGGAGGTGAAAAGAAAAAAATGAAAGAACCCTGTGCTTAGAAAACAAGCACAAAGGAAAAAACCCGGGCTAATTTTTCGTCAAGGTTTTTACCGAAGGTAAAAAAGTTGTTTAGGAGGTGAAAAAAAGAAAAAATGAACAAAACAAAAAGAAGAAGTGCTATTATTGTAGTGCTAACAAGCGTTTTATTATTGGGTGTTCTTGCGTTAGCTACGGGAATTGCAAGCGCAGAATCTGCAAAAGAAGAATTAGCCGCAGCGGAGATTCAAGCGGTGATAGTGGAAATTGACGAGCATGTTCTTGAGCTGATAGAAGGCACTATGGCCATTCACAACAATACGGAACAGATTGCGGATAATGAGACACTTGATGAAGACCTGAGAGCAAAAGCCGAGGAAGTTCATGTGGCTTCACACGAACTGCTATACATTGCAGAGGACATCCAAGAGCTTGTAGATGAACTCGGAGACCTTGGCAAGGACCCTGCGTCAAACAAAGCGGAAATGGGAGAGGCAATAGATAAAATTAAAGAGCATATGGGGGATTACACAGAAGCTCTGGAAGCTAACCACGATTTGGTAGATGACATTCTCTCTACTGTCCCGGAAACGCATAAAGCCTATGCAGAGGCAACGCAGGATGCAATGTACGAATTAGAAAGCACGGTAGAAGAGATTGAAGAGGATATAGACGAGCTTCAAGGACTTCTTGAGGATGGGGCAGCGGAGATTCAGGAGACAGTAGAAGAACTTTCCGAATATGCATCTCAACTTAAGAGGCTGGCAAGAAGGATGAGTAAGCCTGCACACGCCATTCCCGGCGAGATTGGGGGAAAGATACACGACCAGTTCCACCGAATTGAAAGTGTTGTATACATCATCCATGAGAATGTAGATGAACTTGAGGAACTCGTAGAAGAGCACGAAAAGAACAAAGAAGAGATGCGAGAGCTGGTGGTGGAAGAAATTTTTGAACAACTGAGTCGTCGTGAACTTGGGAAACTTGTTAAGGAGATGTACGATCTTGTCGACGAAGCTCTCGATGTCGATGGGGAGGATGCCCAAAAGTTGCAGGATCTTCTCGACGAACTTGAACCCGTTAAAGACGATGCCCTTGAGCAGATAAAGGAGATTGCAGCAATGTTGCAAGACCCGATAGTCTGGGAGTACCCAAAACTTCGTGGTATCTCGGATCCTCGTAGGCTCGCAAACGGCAATACCCTAATGTCCGAATGCTATGCTGACCGTGTCATCGAGGTAAGCCCGGACAAGAATGTAGTCTGGGAGTACACTGAGGTTGTGTATCCTACTCACAACCAGAGGCTGGAAAACGGCAATACCCTGATCGCCGACAAAGGCAATAAGCGCATCATCGAGGTAAGCCCGGACAAGAATGTAGTCTGGGAGTACAGCGAAGGGCTTGAAAACCCCTATGGTGCCCGGAGACTCGCAAACGGCAATACCCTGATTGTTGATGCGGATGATCCTGGCCGCATCATCGAGGTTACCCCGGATAAGGAAATAGTGTGGGAGTACAGCGGGGATAGCAAGGGGCTTCTATGGCCACCACTCGCGCAGAGGCTCGAAAATGGCAATACCCTGATCTGCGACAATGGCAATCATCGCATGATTGAGGTGACCGGGGATAAGGAAATAGTCTGGGAATACAACAAACTTAAAGGACCATGGGGCGGCCAGGGGCTTGCAAACG
>JAGLZA010000093.1 GCA_023131835.1 Caldifarciminota bacterium | reverse complement strand
TCTCTCTTCGTCTGTATAGTTTTTCAGGTGTATATTAATTGCATCTCTCAATAGAATAGCCCACGCCCTCACGGCTCCCGCGCTAAAGATTCTTTCGGCTTTCTTGTGCACAGCATCAGCACGTTCAGGTGCCCACTTACCTTCTAGTCCTTCTTCAGCGATAATAGTCATAAGTTTGACTAAATTGATCTTTTCGTCCTTTCGAAAGTCGGTATCGGATTCGAATTCATCATCAACGGGCGGCGACACCAGCATGTGTTGAAAAAAAGTCTTTTTTAGACGAGCAAAAGTCAAGGGTTGTTTTCGACCTCTGTGCTTCTCTGATAGATACTTTGACAACTTGTTTGACTCATCATCTACTATTTCCTTGTACATAGCAAGCGCAATTTCGTTTCTAGCTTGTGCCCAAGTCTTTTGCTTTGCGTGGAAGAGGAAATTGTAGAACCCTAATTCCGACTTTTCTCCTTCCGTATTCATATATTCTATCCAGTCCTCTCCAAAGATATCGGCGTATTTCTGCATCAACTCATGAGAATAAAATGACATTTGTCTGTATGGCCCGTGTGCATCAAGATTTGTTTCCTTTAGTAATCTTTTATCTGGGTTGATGTAAATTTTACATTCTATCATTGAACGGCCAGCCCAAATTTGAGCCGCCGCTTTATGCTGTCCGTCAAAGAGAAAAAGAGTGCCACTTTCGTCGATCCTACAAATTGAGGGAGATATTTGTGTGTTAATTTGAAAGTGCCTATACAACTTCCACAAATTTGGCTCTCGTAGGGATCTGGGTTGTAACTCCCTGTCATTTCCGATGTATTCGACTGGTAATGTTCCGTAGAAGTATTTCCAATTGGTTGTTGGACATGCGTAAAGTGGAAAGTCATACCTGGAATCCTTATAATAGAGGCTGATATGCCCTTCTTTGATTTCATAGTTGAGTCGTTCTCCACAATGCCCCTTTTTATGACGAATTAAATCGTCAAGAAATTTTGGCTCCCCACCTTCGAAGAATGCCGCAAGTTCTATCTTGTCACGATACTCTTGAAGACTCATTGTACCAATCGTGCGATGGTGACGTTTGCAAACGGGAGCAATATTATCCAAGCTAGTTGGACCACCTGCGGAAAATGGTTTAATGTGATGAAATTCGATAGGCTCATCCTCAGGAATAGGTTCCCCGTCAACAAAGCACCTTCGCTCATGCTGATCGAGAACCTTTTGCTTTTCAGTTTCTGAGAGCTGTCTTTTTTCGGCCATTTTTTGCCTCCTTTTCATTTTTTAGTATGTTATGGCGTGGATATCGCCTAACTTGTTTATATCCGCAGTCAAGTGCGGATATATCTCCAATATGGCGTTATATCCGAAGTAAACTTCGGATATACTACACTATGGCTGCTCTTTTTCATCTTTATTTATCACCTCCCATTTCACTTATGATAGTATAATAAAATAGAGAAAAAGTCAAGAAAAAAGTTTGAGTCTACTACTCAGGTTTAAGTGAACCGTTTAAAGTCAACCCCCATCCCTTTTATTCCCTTTATTTTGCGCAAGAAAACGATGTTAAAAAATCGTTAATGGGAAAATTTTTCCCTTGACAAATTGCCTTTAATATGTGTTAGGCGACATCTCTATCCTTTAAAAAAATATCCAAACGAAGAATTTCAAAATATACATATTCTCCAACAACTCGTGGGTCGTGAGTAATATAGCCATATTCCAATTTGAAAGGACCAACGTCAACTATAAGCGGTTGAATCTTAACAACTCTGCCATAAGCGGAATATTCCCAATTTCCTGGCTTTTTCTTAATTAAGCATTTTTTCTTATCAGGATTACCAGAAAACATTTCTTCCCATTCACTCGGGCCTCCTTCAATTCCGATAGAAACCTCAATATCAACCTCATCACCAACTTCAAAATCAGCTGGATAAGAGAATGCTGTAAAATTCTCGTCTCTGACCGAAAACGTGACAACAGCTTCACGGATTTCTTTAGCAAGCCAATCGATTTTTTTAATCCGTACTTTCATAAATTAACCTCAAATTTTAAGAGTGTCGTATAACGTTCCGCGGATATGAGAAGTCCGAACGTAGCGAGGATTTGGGCAAAAGTTGAAGGCTGTAGCCTCATATCCGCTGATATGTGGAGTTGCACTGGTTTAGAATATTCAAAATATTCCTGGTATTATCCTCCAGTGAACATTTTTTATATATTCTGTATATTCTTCCCCAAATTTATTAAGTAAATATTTTTCTTCTTCTAATGCTGTTAATATCCATGATAATGAAAAAATAATTGCAAAAAATAAGGAAATCCATGAATTAAAGGCTAATGCTATACCTATATTCATTATTATTAAACTTAAATATATCGGATGTCTTAATCTTGAATAAATGCCACTTGTTACAATATGTTTTATTTCACTGGCTTGATCATGAGCTTGTTTATGATATTTTTCACAATAACCGTGAAATAAACCGGCAAATATAAAAAGAGCTCCTCCAATTATATTTATTGTAGGAAAAAAAGGTATTTCCCACAATTTAAAAATAATACTAATGATTCCTGAAATTATTAAAATTCCATTTTCAAAAATCCCTTTAATTAACGGATTAAGTAATAAATATTTTTTTATCAAT
Source organism: Caldifarciminota bacterium (assembly GCA_023131835.1). Taxonomy (GTDB): domain Bacteria; phylum Hydrothermota; class UBA3072; order UBA3072; family UBA3072; genus JAGLZA01. Next base: position 17,528 of record JAGLZA010000093.1, on the reverse strand, counting down.
GTATTTCTTTCCATAAAACATGTTCCATTTTATTTATAAAACCTATGCAATTTCACACAACGTTCCCAGAATTTGTGAAGTGCCCGAAGGGCATTTGGACGAATTCCGATTTATCGGGATGAGCCACAAACTCTGTGTTATCTGAAGTTTTCGTGCTTATCTATTTCTTAATTCATTTACCATTTCATAAACTTTATTCGCATCCTTAATATTATAAAATGTTGGTACGTCTTTACCATAAAATGCCCCAAAAAAATCCAATCCAGTATTTTCATACATTGAAGCCATAAACGAGGGATTTCCAAATTTGACCGTGCCGATACTGCTGGAACGGATCGATTTATTTATGCTTGGAATCGTATTAATATATGCTGCCTGAAGGTCTCTACTCCATAATTTAGTAAGAACAAGTACTCTTTTGTTTGTTACAGCATAATATGTATTTCTTTTCTTCCAGTTTTTATAAATGAACCGTCCAAAAATGAAATAAAGCCCCACTAATACAAAAGGTATACCAAATAAGGCAAAGAAAATAGGGGGGCCTTCACCAGATTCACTTTTCATAAATAAGACACTTAGTTCCCAAAAAATTACAAACCCACCCCATAAGAGGCTAAAGGGAACTAAGAAGACATCTGCGCCAGTAAAAAGAACCGTTGTTTCAGGCTGACCAGTCCACAGAATTTTTTCGTCCTTAAGTAAGTCTTCTTGAAATAATTCATTCATATAAACCACCTTTCTTTTTCACGAAAATTTCGTATAACTCGTTTATATCCGCAATTATGTTCGGATATACTTCACTATGGCTGCTCTTTTTCATCTTTATTTATCAATCCACTTGCTGGTTATTTTGAGTGTATCTCCCATTTCACTTATGATAGTATAATAAAATAGAGAGAAAGTCAAGAAAAAAGATTGAGTCTACCATTCAAACTTAAATACTTGAGATTCAAAGGAGAACTGTTGGGTAAGTCCTGTAGAAAGTCAAGACCTGGCACTATACCCTAACTTCTTTAATTTCTTCTTTCAGTCGAGCGTGTTTATTGGTGGTTGTAGTGGTTTCTTGAAATTCTTTTTGTAAATCAAGTATGAACTAAACAAGTTTGATTGCTTTATTGATGTGTAAAATTGAATCTTTTATATCTAAATATAATCCTAGCCAACCTATCGCATTAACTAAACAATCATATTCGTTTATTTCTTCTAAAGATGGCCTGTAAGCGTGTTTATGTACGACTTTATTTCGCAATTCATTAATTTTAGTTTTTTCAATTAAACCAAAACACTCATCTCGTCTATCTTCTTTTGGCTTTCTTCCTTGCGGAATATAATTATTTCGTTCTTCTTTAAAAGTCTCTAAGAATTCACTTCGCATTTGATTAAATGTCCTTTTTTTTGTTTTACTATTATATTCTTTTATTTCGTTATTATATTTTTCTGGAATAATATGACCATTATCCCTAAAATTGGGATTCCTATCAAAATTTTTATTGATAATTGCTTGATAAAAAAACATTTCCATGCCTTGGCATAGATTCAACACATAAGTACGATACATTTTCTTTTTTTTAAATATTTCAAGTTCATCAATAAACCATCTGTATTTTGCGAAAGTAACACGATCGCATATTATGCTAAATGATCCTTTGCATTTTTCACATAAGACGCTGTCAAGTCTTGCAATAGCGTTACTCCCATCTAGATCTGAGACCCTATTTAAAACATTTTCATAATGGCAGAAGGGGCAGTCAAAATATATATTTTCATACCCCGCTGTTTTTATTTCTATATCCATATTATTCTTCGATTATTTTGATTTCTTCATTAGTTAAGTAGTGACAATTTCTATTTTTTGTTTTTTTCATACAATCTTGCGAATTCTTTATGCACTTTTACATCAGTTGATTTAAAATGTGGTTTATATTTAAAAATGTCATTATTCTTCTTAATTTCAAACCCATCAATTCTAGATAATGACGCAAAATAATTGCTTCTGAATTCTGGAGTGTTGCAGGGAACAATTTGATAAGAGTAAATATCTAGTTTAAAATAAGTAAATGCATTATCTAATTCATCTGAGTCAATAGAAATTTTACAGGATCCAGGAGTAAATATTTTTTTGATCAATTTATCTTCATTTTTTTGGGGATCTTTTCTGGAAACAAACAAGAAATAACGCCCTTTGTCTCTAATTTCTCCTTGATGCTCTCCAACAAATATACATAGTCTTAACAAATCCTTAATGATTTCTTTCTTAATTTTCTTTGCTCCTTGTTCATTGAAATACTTTATCTCAATCCAGTTTTCAGTAGCTATATTATAATCTCCTAATAATTCTGCGCCTCGTAAATTTCCCAATACAACTTTTAGGTCGCATTTTTTGTTTCTAGCATAATCATAGTTGCATTGTGAATAAACAGTACTTTTATCCCAATATGCCATTTGATATTCTTCATAAATTTTTTCCAACAAAATTCCTCTTATTCTTTCTTCATTGGCTTTCTGTCCTACTTGACGTATTAATGTAGCCACTGTTTTAAAAAAAGCCGATTCAATTATCATAGATTCATTAAAGTTTATTAAGTTTATTTTGTACTTTCAATAATTCTGATTTCTTCATTGGTAAGTTCATAAAGCTTATAAATTGCCTCGTCAATTTCTCGCTCTAATTTTTCAATTTCATTTTTAAGCGAGTGCCATTTGTCGGTGTTTGTGGAAATATTGCGAAAATCTTGATAAAGTTTCGTTATCATATCAACAAGCAAGGCGATTTTGTCTTGGGTCTTTTCGTTCGGTTTTAACAAAGGGACATTAAGCAACGGCCCTTTGTCTATTTGCAATAAATCGCCGAGCTGTTTCCCTTTATTTTTTAGCCAGAAGTACGAAAGACGAGAATTTAAAAGCCCTATTAGATATTTCAAATTAATTCTATCGGTTTTGATAAAATTCATTGCTCGCGAACCATAATATTCTTCTTCCGTATATAAAAAACTTGGAAAAGCAGTTCGCGTTTGTCCCGCAACTTTCGGGCCTTTTTGAAAGAAATGTTCCTCTCTTTCTCTGTGCAAATAGAAATAAGGCTTGTCAGGAGTACCGTATTTTATTTTGGCTTCTTTCAGTAATTTTTTAAACGGCTCAAAATGATTTTTTATATTTGGATAATCATTAATGTTTTTTCCTTGGAAATTTTTATCGCACAGATAAAAAATGTATGAATTTGTTTTAGCAAAAGTATATTTAGCAGTAGAAGTATAAAATGGCTTTATAAATTCTTGCTCTTTTTTGTTGAATATAGACAAGTCATCGACAATAAAATACTTATCGGGTGCAGCAACAATGCCTTGTGCGACTTCTTTCTCGGTAAGCTCAAAATTTTTCTTGGCTTCAATTTTGTTCAAAATTTCATCATTCGTCTGATTGGCGAATACGATATATTTTCCTTTTAGATCTTTAGGGTTGATATTAGCATTAAATTTAATTATTCCACTGTCAGCTATTTTAAGACCAGATTGTAATAAAGAATGAACTGTATTCTCTCCAATATCTTTATCTTTAATCTTTGCATAAGCTATTTTGTAATTTTTCTTTGGTTTGTATTTTCTAAATATAAAAATCATTGTTTGAATACCTGCGTCTCTAAATACTTTGAAATCTCCAAAATCTACGAATTTTATAATTTGACCATCCGATAAAATCTTATCCCTGAAAATACTGGCGCCAGCGTTGGTTAGCCAGCTACTTGGTGCAATGAAACTGAAATAACCGCCGTCTTTTAATAAATCAATGGATATACAGGCAAATAATGTCCAAATATCCATTTTCCCCTGATAATAAGGACTATCGTGAAGGCTATCAAAAGCAGATTTGTTTGTATATTCTTTGACGTATGGTGGATTACCTATAATTATATCAAAACCGCCTTGTTTTAAAACTTCTTTGAATTCTGCTTGAAAATCAAAAGGTTTGTATTTTTCTTCACCATTTGAAATTAAAGAATTTCCTACTCGTAAATTGTGTTGAAGTTCTGGTAATTTAGTTTTTTGAGATAATACTTTGAGTAAAAGATTAAGTTGGGCAATTTCAACCGCCTGCGCGTCAAGGTCAACGCCAAAAATGTTTTCTTTTAAAATATCGTATTTGGCAAAAAGAGAGGTTTGTGGACTTTTCTTTGTTAAATGCTCTAAAATTTTGTCATAAGCAACAATTAAGAAAGATCCTGAACCGCAAGCCGGGTCAAGAACTTTGATTTTTGAAATATTCTTTGGTTTTGTCTTTTTCAACACCTCCCCTAAAGTTTCTTTAACTATGAATTCAACTATATATTTCGGTGTGTAGTAAATACCGTGCGATTTTCTTTTTGATTTCTTTTTTTCTTCGCTTTTACGCCCCTGAACATAACTTAAATACTGCTCGTACATTCCGCCCAGAACATCGGCAGAAATAACGGAAAAATCGTAGCGATAACCATCTTTTGTTTCATATAAGCCCTCTAAACAATTGGCGATTGCCTTGTCGTCTGCTTTCCATTCTTCGCAGTAATGAGGAGCAAAAAGTTTTGAATTGAAACCATCGTCAAAATTACGAAAGACTTTTATCAATTGGCGATAAAACCCTGTTTTTTCACTTCTATAAATAGCATGTAAGACATTCGGCTCAATTTTTCTGTCTTCGGCAGTACGGATAAATATTAAACGGTCAAGAATTCTTTGAACGCCTTCGTCTAATTCCTCGTTTGTGAGATTGTTTTTCTTTTTGAATTCACGAGTGAGTGAGGTACGCCAAGCCATCAAGTCTTCAAAGAGCTTTTCATTGACCTGTTTTCTCTTTGTAAGTTTTCCCCATTTCTCTGCCTCTTTATAAAGTAGTCGCTTTTCAAAACTTTCTTTTGATAGAAGCCAGAGCTGGTCAAATCTATTGATGAAATCCTGCCATTTAATTTCAATAAAAAGATTTTGAGTAATATTCTTTGGTGGAATTTCAGCGTTGAAGATTTTAACGGCTTCGAAGTCGGTTAGTACCGCCCAAGTAACGCTTTTGTTCCATGAATAGTGAATAGCTTGTTCTGCCCATTTCCATTCGTCTAAATCTACCTTTAACGCTTTAGCTTCCAGAAACATTACAGGAATATTACCGAGCCGGAACGCCAGATCGACTCTGCCTCCGGAGACATTTTCTTCGGTGGTAACTTCATTGTCGGTAGTGAGATTTCTCATATCCCAACCTAAAAATCCAAAAAGCGGCTCAATAAATTCATTGCGGGTTTGTGCCTCATTGTAGGATTTTATCTTCCCTTCTTTTGCTATTCGTTGATATTTTTCAACAAGTTTTTGAATCTGTTGTTTTGCTTCTTCTTTAGTCATAAAGTTATTTATATTATACTAACAAATACAATGAAGTCAAGTAAATTATTAAACATCGTGGTTCAGCTGATTGGATGTTTGGTTAATTTGGGTCACAGGGGACGGTGCTTGTCATCTTGGGTCACAGGGGACGGTGCTTGTCATCTTGACAATATCTCTTCGTCTTTTTATTCTTTTTTCGGGTACTCTGCTAAATAATAAAATAGAGGGAAAGTCAAGAAAAAAGTTTGAATCTACTACTCAGGTTTAAGTAAACCGTTTGAAGTCAAAAAGTTTACCCCCATCCCCTTTATTTTGTGCAAGAAAACGATGTTAAAAAATCGTCACCTGTCTGCGTGCGGACACTCACAGGCAGAGTGGGAAAATTTTTCCCTTGCCTGTCTGCCGTAGCACAGGCAGAACAAAAAGCCTTTAATATGTGTTAGGTGTCCGTAGCAGTCGTTCACCAATTGGTTTCTCATTTCAACACTTAGATATTTCACTTCTAAGGAATGGTATAAATGATTTTTCCATTTTCATCAAGCAACTCAAGTCTTGGAACATCAGTTAAACCGATCAGTATCCTAACCCGTTGTTTACCTTTACTGTCAGAGAGAATGAGTCCAACTGAGCCATCGGGCTGTCTTCCTGCAAATAAACGTTGGACCCCTAGTTCTCCTTGTTTGGCCAATTGCTGTATTTCCTTCATTGCCTCGGTTTTATCGGCTCCATCCTTCATCTTCTGTATCGCCTCTAATTTTTCTGCAATAGGTAGAATGGATTCCGTAGGTCTATCCCAAATGGTCAAACCAATATTTCTTTGGCCGTTATCGTCTTCATATGATATTCCGATCACCTGATCTTGATTGTATTGGTCGAACATCATTCCAGCACCAGCAAAATATCGGCCTTTATCTTCCTGGCTTCCAAACTTTAAACCACCGTTCTCGTCTCCCTTTTCGTTATAGAAAACCATTCCCGGAAACCGCGCACCTTGCCTTGTGAAAGTTTTTCCACAGCAAATCGCCGAAGGAAACCGCTCTTTGTTTGAAATCACCATTCGTGTTTTGCCATCTGCTTCAACGATATTGATACGTTCGACACTAATTTCTTTGAAATGTTTCTTCTTTCTTCTATACCAAAAAGAAAAGAAAACAAGCACGATAAGAAACAAAGTGGCAGCAATGGAATACGCTTTCAGGAAGCATATATTCTGCAAAAGTGTGGAATCCATCATAAACTTACCTCCTTAGTTTTAGTTACTCACCGTTTATTTGTTGTTTTAACGACCATGTGTCCGCAATTGACGAACGCTATATCGCCTAACGTCCTGCGTGTTTGCAAAATGCGGGGCTTTACCGAGCATTTTGGCGGAGTGCCGACCACACGGAGCCAGATACGCTCTATTATACACTGTTCCCCCTGGGATTCTCTTTATTCATCTTTCACCTTATAAAAATTATGATAAAAGTCATCATGACGATAATAGAAATTGAAGCCGTTAATGCACTTTTAAACCAAGAAGTGCTACTCGCTTGTTTAATGGCCAACACGCTTAAGGCAAATGTCCAACCAAGACCTAGCCATATATAAATATCAGCCCAGAGCATCGTTCCTGCAGGTGGATTGCCCCACCATTCTGGACAAAATACTGCTATGATCGTCTCCGGTATCCACATAGTAATGATGCAAGGAACGCTAAAAGAAAAACCAAGAACATTGAGATAGTTCCTCAACGACCCGTTTGCCTTGAACAATTTTGTCGTCATGAAATAGGCAACCCAACCTAGTATTACCCAACCAAGAAGCCCGACGGGGATACCGAATAATAATTGCCAAAAGTAATAACTCTCCTCACTAATGGGCAAAAATGGAGGCATTGTTGGACGCAAATGATTGATAACTAAAAAGATCTCAGTGATTGCATACAGAAGACCATATAGGAGAAATGAGACAAAACCAAACCAGACGCTTTCTTCCTGTAAAATTTGCTTAAATGTTTTTCGTGGGGAGACAATAGTACCTACCCAGAAGGAGGAAAACTTTCCCGTATTAGTAGTACATTTGTTCACTTTTGTTAGCATATTTTGACCTTTCTATTTTAGGGTGGAATTGCGTATATCTCGTTCATATCCGCAGTTAAGTTTGGATATACTTCTCTATAGATGCCCTTTTTCGTCTTTATTTATCACCTCCCATTTCACTTATGATAGTATAATAAAATAGAGAGAAAGTCAAGAAAAAAGATTGAGTCTACCATTCAAGCTTAAATACTTAAGATTCGAAAGACAACTGTTGGGTAAGTCCTGTAGAAAGTCAAGACCTGGCACTATACCACTTGTCTTTTCCTCACTGAGTAACGCCATCTTAGATACAACAATCAATGGCTATTTTATATAACGTTTCAGTATATGCGATGTTCCGCTACATCCATATTTTATCATTTCAATTGTTGTAGCGGAATATGGGTGAGAGCCTGCAAGGCTCGAACCGCATATACTGTGTTAGGCGAAGTTATTTGGACGATTCATACTGCTTACTCTCATCAATCACATATTGAACAAATTTAAGAGTCTGAGTGTAAATCTTTGGATCAGCAGGCTGTCTGACTGAAAGAGATGGGTCTAAACGCTCGTTCCAGCATAGGTCAATGAGATCTACCCAACCGGGATCTAAGTTTACTTTTGCCCACTTAATTCCTGCAAACTTGGAACCAACACTGCCCTCGTAAAGGTCATGCAACATTCGACAGTAATTTAAGACCAAGTAGGATTGATAAAATCGATTGCTGTACGGCTCTGGATTATCAATAATCACCTTTCCCCACCCCGCAAGAGTGCTAATTATTTCAGTACGCAATATATCCGCCTGAATTGGATCAATGAGTGTCTCTGGAGAAGGTCCCGCCAATATGATTCCTTTTTCTCGAACTGTCCAACGAACAACAATGGTATTGCAGTGATCCGATCTTTCGATTGAGCGACTGCCATTATCGAAGTACCAAAGTTGCTGTCTATGCACCTCATTTGGGAAAGGGGATGAAAGTTCTCGAAGTACTTTTTTCGGGAAATAGGAATACTCCAGACGCTTTGCCCACCGATTATCGAGATCATAGATACGAGTGTGCATGACCTGTAACTCTTCAACTTGTTTGTCAGACAACTCCTCTTCTACAACGATGATGAAGTCAACATCACTATTAAAATCAAAATCACCGATAGCAAACGATCCATGCAAATAGGCACCAACAAAGTTGTTGCTCAAAATTTTTCGTGCATTATTCACGAGATCCTTCAAGACGCTATTGAGTTCCGAATATGGTGTCGGTTGTGCTTTATTCATCGAGTTCATTATAGATGGATTTGCTCAGACTAATATTGATTTAAGTAAAACGTGACCTAAATAATTTCGCCTAACGGAAGAGGGATAAAAGAAGTTTGCGGAACGGAGTGGAGCGAGAGTTTTTGAATCGCTGATTTTTATTGTTGAATCCAAATTCCATTTCCTTTGACTATTTTTCAAGAACAAGCATTATGTTCTCATCATTCCATGTGATTCTATCCAGTTTTTTGAACTGACGAGCAATATTTTCTTGAAATTCCTTTAAAGATTCTTCAAATTCTTTTTCATCATATAGATAGAATGTAGAATAATGGTGGTTCTTGGCTTGTGCCACGAGCCATTCTAACTCAACAATTCGCTTATATTTGAAGTATTCTACAGATTCTAACCTCAGAGTAGTTTCATTTAATATTTCTTCCAGTTCATTTAGTTCATACAACCTGGTTTCTTTTTCATTGAATTTGGAAAAATATTTTCCCCAGATGTTTCTTTTGTTTTGGCTTCTTAATCGCGTGTAAATAAACAAGTATCCATTATCTCTTAAAACTCTGGATGCTTCTTTAAGGAAATCTAAAAGTTTGAAATGATGTATTGTGTTGAAGGTAAACATACAATCTAAAGAATTATCTGCCAATGGTAAATCGTCTGCCAGTGCTTTTATTGCTTTGAAGTTTTTAATTTTGTGTTCTTTTAAGTTCTGAATGAGTTCATTCAACATGCTCCTATTATAATCAATGCAAGTGAGATGAAGTTTATCTCCCAAATGGTGGAATAATTCTAAATCATATCTCCCTCCCCCACAACCAACATCCGCAGCTTCAATTTCTGACAAATTTTGAAATTTATCTTTTATAAATAAGATTGGCTCCAGATCTGTTGTTCTTAAATCTTCATACTTATGTGCGATTCTTGAAAAATGGTGATGAATTTTCATATCTTACTTTTTCCAGTAGATTAAAGTTTTTATATTTATCTTATACCTCCTTGTGAAGCTCTTCTAAAGGCGATTCAAAAATTTCCGATAACTTGTTTATATCCGACGGTGTCGGATATCATGCCAACTTGGATGTATATGCGACTGTGTCGGATATACATCCCTATCATAGAATAAATTTGTTCTTTCATAAATCCCCCTTATCCACTTGTATATTGTCTAATGGAATTTTTATCTTTCTTAAATCCATCCCAGGCTGCCTATTGGATATTTTGACTGTATCACCTCCCATTTCACTTATGATAGTATAATAAAATAGAGAGAAAGTCAAGAAAAAAGATTGAGTCTACCACTCAGGTTTAAGTAAACCGTTTGAAGTCAACCCCCATCCCCTTTATACTTTTTCTTTATATAACTTTTCCTTTTCTTAAGAAATATCATATCAGTCTTCACTAACCTGAATAATTTCAGGCTAAAAAAAGAATTTTACATTTAATTCAGTTTTTAACTCTGACATTTTTGAACCAAACTCACTGTTAGTTTTTCCATATAAACCAATCAGTTTCATATTAAAACTGACTGCATTAAAACGTTTGTAATTCATGTCCAGACCACTAAGAAAACTTTTATCATCCACATTAAAAAGAAGATATAAAGACGGAGTAAAATAGAGAAAATAAAATGGCTCAGGATACTGGATTTTAAAATAAATATAATGGTTCATTATAAATTGTTCGTTCAGATTTGAGAACCAATTTTTACGCAAAAGATCAATTACCTGTGTATTTTGGGAATCAAATGCATTTTGTGCTGTTGTATACCAATCTTGCATTTCCTGTTTACTTAATCCAGCACCATTGTAAATATATTCCAGATAAAAAGTTGCATTAAAGGGTGAAAGATACCGTGTCCCGACAATTGATTGTATAGTGTTCTTTTCGGCATGTAGTTCAGGATAGCCGTTCTCTGATATCAGCATTTTTTCTGCTTCAGGTAGAAATGAGAGTTCGCCATGTATTTCCCAGTTTGTTAAGATGTTGTGTGCTGCAGCAACACCGATTTTATAACCAAAATCCTCAGAAACAGTAAAAAAGAGTTCATAATCTGTATTAACAATTAAAAAATATGTGCGGAATAAGAACCAGTGTTTGTCACCTGTATCGTAATCATCATTCAGTTCTTTATAAACAGGTATAACGATAATTTCCTGTGAAAGATTCTTGAGTACTTTTGAAGAGAAACTTTTAACATATTCTACGGAAGCCGAGTAATATCCTTCTAAAGAGGCATCTACATTATTAACATCCTTCTGACGACCTGCAAAGGAAACTGGATTATAGATATATCCTTTACCCCATTTATACAGTTTTTTCCCAAGAAGAACACTCCATCTTGGATTAAACTCATATTTACAATATCCTTCTAACAGGGAAAGGTCAAAATCAAGAAGCTTTTCAGGATTATTGTATATAATACGTCCGTCACCTGATGAATAAACTGATAATCCGTTTTGTATAAATTTTGCACTTGGTACAACCAGTAACAAATAGGTATCCATAAGATTGGGTGTGCTGTTTTTATCAAAATATTTAAGTTTCCAGGAAAGACTTTTCTTTTCCGGAATAATGAGAGATGGTCTAAATTCAGTAGTACCTAAGAACTCAAATGGTTTTTTCTCAAATTCAGACACATCAAAATCATAGTCCTGGGAAAAAACAGGAGATGTTATGAAAAGTAAAAGAAAAATCAGGACTTTTGTCATGCATAACCTAATTTCTCAAATCAGGTATTTTCGGCATATACTGCATCGTAAATACCTCATCCGGAAATTCACGAATTTTCATCTTTGAATAGACCATGACTGACCTATACCCCTCATGAAGAGGACTGTCTGTTTCAATAACTGCGGGTCTTTTAATACCTTCACTCATAGTCTTTATTTCTTTAAAATAGAGAGTTTTTATCAACATATCAGAAGCTGTATAACACTCTATCTGTGTTGGTACACTATTTTTAACATCAACCTTAAAAAGAAGTTTATCATAAGCAACATTACCGGTTTTCGCTTTCAGTGTCATTACATATTCTTCACTGCTTTTATCAAGTTTCACACAATCATATTCTTCACTATAGTCCAGGCGCATAATATCAGAGTTGTTAAAAATCCCTCCGGTTACAGACTGCATACTTGTAATACGCACTGGTTTACCTACATTGGGAATATAGAGCCACATGTTATCGCCAAGTCTTAGTGTAGATCTGCCAACCTCAGTTTTAGGTGACAAAAAGGTTGTTACCATTTTATCATTCCCTTTTTTTGCAGTATAGAGGACAAACTCTTTTTTCTTTCCATCCGGTTCAATATTAATAAGTTTTCTGTATGATTCAAACGAGACCGGTGTAAGATTACGATCTATTTTTTTTAGCAGTTCATTACCTTCAGTATCAATTTTGCTTGTTTGTGCAAAAAGTATCGACACACACCCTGCAAAGCAAAAAAACAATATCTTTTTTATTAAATTCATAATAACCTCCGTAAAATCCCTTTCTTTAACTATAACGCAAAGCTTCTATTGGATCCATATGTGATGCTTTTATTGCTGGTTGTAATGATGCTAAAACAGCAACAATTGTTGATACGAGTGTAATCAGTGCCATTTGATCAAATGGTATTGCCGGATCTATCAGAATATTTTCATTTCTTCCAAATGCTATAGTTATATGAGCAAATTTTGTGGCAATTATTAATATAATGCCAATAATCGAACCAGCAACAGAGCCAAAAAATCCAAGAAAAAGTCCTTCCATAAGAAACATGGTACGGATCTTACCAGGCAAAGTACCAATAGCTGTAAGTGTACCGATTTCCTTTATTCTTTCATAAACAGCCATAATCATAACATTGAGAATACTAATAAGTACAATGGCTACAAGAAGAATATTAATAAAAAGAGACATAAGATCTATCATTTTTGCGATATTATAAAAAGGTGATAGTTCCTTCCAAGAATGAACTTCAAAAATAGGTTCTCCCTCCTTGTTCTTCATTTCAACAATTTCAAGAGAAATCTGTCTGGTAACCTTATCCAGTGAACTGATTTTATTAAGCCTTATCGCAATTTCACTGAATTCAGGTTTATCCATTCTCAGAACAGTTACTGCATCATCAATATGAATATATCCATATTTACCTGTAGGTCCGACAACTGATTCAACTATTCCTGCAACTTTAAGATTCTGTCCATTAACAGAGCCATCTACATTATTAACTATTAAAACAATCGATTGCCCGACTTTAAGATTCATACCCTTTGTTACAAGTTCAGGAAGAAGTATTTCACCTTTTTTTAACATTTCTCCTTTTTTAATACGGGAAGTTAAAAGAGGTGTTACAATAGATTCATCCTTTGGATTGATTCCGGCTACTTTGATGTTTGTAGTTTCCATATAATTACTAAGCATACCACCCATAAGAATTCTTTTTGAGTATGCTTCAACCCGAGGAATTCTATCAAGTATTTCTCCCATTTTCTTCATCTGTTTTGCATCTATTGTCTTGTCAAGAGGCAGATTGTCTAAAGAGCTGACATAGCCTTTTCTATGTATCTGCATATGTCCGAGCATGGAATCCGTTATCTGACCAACCATCATATTTTTAAACGCACCTGATAGTGCAGAAAACAGTAACACTGCTATAACACCAACACTGATTATTGCTATAGTAAGTAATGTTCTTCTTTTCTGGCGATAGAGGTTCCTGAATGCGATTTTAATAAGATTACCCATGTGTGACTTCCTCACTTTTCATAATAATACCATCTTCCAGAGTATGAATTATATCAACTACACCAACAATTTTGGGATCATGAGTGGAGAAAATAAAGGTAACTCCACTCTCATCACGCATTTTTTTCATAAGACTAATAACCATGAACGCAGTATCATGGTCAAGATTCGCAGTCGGCTCATCAGCAAGTACAATACGGGGTGATGTTGTTAAAGCACGTGCAACGGCAACTCTCTGCTTTTGTCCTCCGGACAGTTGAGAAGGATATTTAGCTTTCTGATCAAGCATACCTGTTTTTTCAAGTAGTGCGTTAACAATTTTCACACGCTCTTCCCTTGGAGTCTCTTTTACCATAAGCAGGGGATATTCAACATTTTCATATACCGTTAAAACAGAAATTAAATTAAAATCCTGAAAAATAAATCCAATGTTTTCTCCTCTGAATATAGCACGTTTTTTAGTTGAAAGTCTGCCTGTCTCTGCACCATCAACCTTCAAAATACCACTTGTTGGTGTATCAAGAGCACCGATAAGATTAAGTAGTGTCGTTTTTCCACTGCCGGATGGGCCAATAAAAGAGACAAATGTCCCTTTGTTAATATCAACAGTAATATCCTTTAGAGCAGGTACATCAACTTCTCCAGCCCTGTAGATTTTACTGATATTTTTTAATTCAACAATCTTGTTCATATGTCCTCCAGAATTAATGTTGGATGTAAATATTAATCCTGACTAATTATTATTACCATTCAAGTAATTTAAAAAACATCCTTTCTCTCTAACAACTTGTTATATAATTTTCTGTTCAATATCTTCTTTCACCCGTACACTACGTGCGGGTTTCTTAAACGAGCAAGTTTTATTCTTTTCTTTCAAATAGAATACCTAATTTTTTATTCTTAACGCACATGTGCCCTTTCTTTATTTAGCCAACCAAGCATTTCATATAACTTATTTATATCCGACATGGTGTCGTATATACTTCTAATTTGTGGGTATATGTGACGTGATGTCGTGTATACCTCCCTATAGATATCAAAGTTTCTCAGTATTACAATCCTTTTCAATTTGCAATTCCTATGCCCTGAAAACTTCTGCATATCTCTGTAATCACTATGTACCACTTATCAGTTATTTCAATTGTATTATCTTTCATTTTGATATCCTATTATATAATGAAATATTGGGAAAGTCAAGAAAAAAGATTGAGTCTACCACTCAGGTTTAAATACTTAAGATTCGAAGGGCAACTGTTGGGTAAGTCCTGTAGAAAGTCAAGACCTGGCACTATACCACTATACCAAAATGGGACAAATTGCCTTTAATATGCGATAGATGAAGCAGTAGCATAAGTTAGTTTTTCCCACTCACTACTTGAAAAGATTGACCTAAAGGTTGAAAAGAGTCGACCTCTTGGCAATTTAGCTTTGCCCTTATTTCTTCAAATTGCTTGACCATTTCCTGAGAATATAAACGTTCACCACAGTGAAGGCAAACTTCTGCATGTACCTTTAATACTGCAACATGAGCGCCACCACGCAATAACTTTTCAACTTCTTTCTCCACCAATTCTCCACCACATACAGGACATTTTTTAAAAGGTTTCATTATTTCCTCCTTTTCCGCCAATTGATCCATCGTGCTGTATCAGGTCGATAGACAGTAATCAATACTGCCCATCTATTCTGTTCATTATAAGCCCACACACTGTGAACCGGTTCTCCTCGAAAGGTTTGACCATATATCAAGCAGCCTGGGTAAGGTTTATCAATGGGATAATCTTCGATGATCTCCCCTTGAAATACTGAATAAAAAATTTCATCAAAAGAGAGCTTATCAGTCTGAGCCTCTTCATCAGCATGGTCAGTAATTCGAACCATATTAGCACGAATAGCCTCTATAATGTCGTTAATATCCACTTGTTTTTTCTCTCTTAATCATAGTTAGCGTAATAAACCTCAAAAACCCGTGACAATAATTAAAAGGCTTCCACAAACAGCTATCAGTATATAACATATATTTAATTATAAGTTACAGGTTAGGGTTTGTCAACTTCATAAAAAGGATTAATAGATTTTTTTGAGACCATCTTGTTATTTGTGCGAGAAAACGATATTCTTCCTTCATTATTAACTATTCTCCATTTACTATTTACTGCTACTTTTTCCTTGACAAATTGCCTTTAATATGTGTTAGGCGAAGTTTTTGTTTTTCCTTTCATACCTTGAGTATGAAACACTCCAGAAGCTAAATCTTTTTGAGCTCTATTCTTAACAGTCATTATTTGATCAGGGTTTCTCGCCTACTATTATCATGCTATCCGATGTTACACTATATTCTTCCAATGGAATACTAAATGAACCGTAAGCACCCTTAAACACAAGCTTTGCAGTTTCAATTAATTTGATCATTTCAGGTAATGTATAAAGCCTTACTAATTCATCATGCTTTGATTTTATAAGGTTACCTTCCTTGGTGATATAAAGAGAAGTGATTCTCATTTTTCCTGTGACTAAATTGTGGTTGTATTTCATTAGAAGATAACCATTTTCTACCTCCTCCCATCTTTCTTCTCTTTCTTTTATCCTTGTAAACGGATTCAAGAGATCGATGTAAAATTTCCCACCATGTTTTAACGCTTTTTCAACTGCTTGCAATACCTTTAGATTACCGCTATCATCAAATAGACCAAAGCTACTAATGACGGTGCAAGTATCGAATTCGTCATTGAATCTTGCATCTCTCATATCCCCTTTTATAAGTTTTACTGGCAGATTTTCTTTTTGTGCAGCTTTGTTACCGTAATCCACAAGCACTTTTGCAATATCCACTCCTACTACATTCATTCCTCTACAAGCAAGTTCAAGAGTTTTAGAGCCTTCCCCGCAAGCAAGATCAAGGATTCTATTACCTTTTCTAAGACTAAGGGTATGAATGATATGTGAAACAACTTCTTTCTCGATTGCAGGCTCATCAAGATGCTGATACTTTATTCTGAAAAATTCAGCCCAAAAATCCTGCCAACCTTTAGTGATTTCTCTCATATACACTCCCTCCTCCACTTTTGATTTCATTAACCAAAAATTTCGCCTAACTTGTTTTTTATCTGCCGTTGCCAAATTTTTCTTCAAAATAGTCCACAAAATACTCTACAATTCCTTTTTCCCTTATTAGAATATCGGTATTATGCCAAAGTTCAAGCCCACTATAAGACCAGTTTGTCGCACCCATAATAACTGCATCGTCAATAATAACAACCTTTGAATGCGTAATAATATCTTCATCATCGAACCGGGCTTCAACTCCACTTTCTTTAAAATATTCTATTGTCTCATTATTCATATTATTCAACCGCTCACTAAAATCACTTTTTTCTAATAATACCTTTGTCTCAACCCCCCGTTTTTTTGCATTTACAATTTCTTCTGCTAAAATATCACCTTTACTATCTCCGCTCCATGTTAATTTAAACCCATAAACTATTACAAATATTCTTTTAGTAGCTTTTCTCATCATTCTATTAACAATATCAAAATATTGTCTGTCAATAATAGGTATTATCTCGCCCTTAAAATCCTTAAATGGGGAGATATCTTTTGAAGAATCCTTCCATAAATAATTAAAATATGCTTGAAAATATTCAGCAATTTCTCTGTTATTAATAACCACATTTGCTTCATTGGCATAACTCAACGACGACTCGGTCCAGTTTGTTGAACCAATTAAAATAACATTTTCATCAATGATAATCATTTTATTGTGTGTTGTTTTCTGTGGGGAATCAAATTTTATCTCAATATTTTTTATACCATTTAGAGAATTAATTACAGACTGATTTGCTCTTATGTTATCTTCAAGTAATATTCTTATCTTTACACCTCGATTAGCTGCATTTTTCAGTTCTTTAATTAAGGTATCTACTTTTATTCCGCTTTTAACTACAAACATACTAATAGAAACAGATTTTTCAGCTTCTCGAATTATTTTTTTTGCAATAGGGAAATATTCTCTGTCAACAATAGGGATAATTTTAGTCAATATTTCATTTTTTGAAATGTCAATATGGGTTTGAAAAATTTCTTTTCCTTTCTGTATTTCTTTAATCATCCCCATATTTTCTTGCATC
>JAGLZA010000092.1 GCA_023131835.1 Caldifarciminota bacterium | reverse complement strand
GCAAAAGGGTTTTGACTTTAAAAAACAACATTCTTTGACGGGTATATAATCTTTGCGTCTTTTGTGCTTTTTTGCGGCTATAATTGAAAGAGATAGCCACAAAAAGGCACAAAATGCACAAAACCTGTCAAAAAACATCTGAACTATTTGGAAAAGAGATTATATGAAAAAGGTGCTTGTTACTGGTTCTAAGGGATTTGTTGGGAGGAATCTTTGTGCGGTACTCCGACGGCGTGAGGATGTTGAACTTTATGAATATGATATTGATAACAAACCAGCCGAACTGGATGCAGCTTTGCAGCAGGTCGATTGCATTATCCACCTTGCTGGCGTGAATAGGCCGGAAGATCCAAAGGAGTTTGAGACTGGTAATGCTGGATCTTTAAAAGAAATATGCTTAAAATTACAGGAGGTTGGCAAAGCGCCTAAAATTGTTCTCTCTTCTTCAATTCAGGCAGAGCTTGATAATCCTTATGGCGTCAGTAAACGTCTTGCAGAAGAAGAACTGCAACGTTTTTCTGCTGATACCGGGGCAGAGTGTGTTGTATATCGTTTTAAAAATCTGTTTGGAAAATGGTGCCGGCCTGATTATAACTCTGTAACCGCAACGTTTTGCCACAACATTGCAAATGATCTGCCCATTCAGATTTCTGATCCTGCCAATGAAATAGAGTTGACTCATATTGATGATGTGGTGGAAGCGTTTACCGATGAACTGAGTTCCACTTCACCCGGTTTCAGGTTTGCCCAACCACTTCCTTCAAAACGGATAAGCCTGGGAGGATTAGCAGAGAAGATTAGATCGTTCCGGGAAATGCGTACCAAATTGAATCTGCCGGATTTTAGAGACGCGTTTGAAAGAGCCCTGTATGGCACCTATCTCAGTTATCTTGATACCAGGGATTTTGAGTATGGGCTGGATATAAAAGCCGATCAGCGCGGCAGTCTTGCGGAATTTTTGAAATCGCCGTCTATGGGACAAATTTTTGTCAGTCGGACTAAGCCGGGTATAACAAGGGGAGATCATTACCATCACACAAAGACAGAAAAGTTTCTGGTGCTGCAGGGTACTGCAATAATTCGGTTTCGTCATATCGATAGTGATCAAGTTCTGGAATATAAAGTACGAGGTGAAGACTACCGCGTACTGGACATTCCGCCGGGGTATACTCATTCCATCGAAAATGTGGGTGAGGATGAGTTGGTGACACTATTTTGGGCAAGTGAGATATTTGATCCGGAAAAAGCGGATACTTATTTTGAAGAGGTGAAATTATAGCCGCAAAAAGGCGCAAAATACGCAAGAATATAAAAGAAAGAAATGAATAGCCGCAAAAAGGCGCAAAAGGCGCAAAGATAGAGGATAGAGAATAGAGGGAATAGGATAGAGGAACTATCCGCCCCGGTTAAATAAAAGCAAAATCGGATTTAACTGGACAGGCAGATGGACGCAGATTAAGGTTAATCTAATAATGGCTCGGAGGTGAGATATGC
>JAGLZA010000091.1 GCA_023131835.1 Caldifarciminota bacterium | reverse complement strand
TTGCCGCGCTAGGAACTCAATAAACGCAGTTTTTTAGCCACGGTTCCTGCACGATTTTTAGAGAGATTCTTAAAGTAGAAAAAAACGCAAATGTAGGGGCGAGGTTTCCTCGCCCATTTCCGTGTAGGTGCACGGTGCCCCGTGCACCTACACTAATTCAGCAAAGAGCGCGGTTAAAACCGTCCCTACCAGGATATCTAATGAAATTTACTGGACAGAATCCTGAACGGCTTCCTCGTAGCGTCCGCCTAAATGCCTTGTAAGAAACTTTTCCGCAGCTGCATAAAACTTTAGACGATTTTCTGGCTTTGCAAATCCGTGACCCTCGTCCGGGAAGAGTATGTATTCGTAATCGATTCCCTTTTCCTTTAGTGCCTCTACAATTTGCTCGGATTCTGCTTGTGGGACGCGTGGATCATTGGCACCCTGTGCAATCAGCATTGGAACCTTGATCTGATCCACTTTAAACAATGGGGAACGGGATTTAAGGAATTCTTCTTCAGTGTCTGGATTTCCAATCCTTTCATATAAAAGGGCCTTCATAGAAGACCAATAAGGAGGGAGGGAATTAATCCAGGTTATGAGGTTACTGGGACCAACAATATCAACCGCACAGCAGAAGATGTCAGGCGTAAATGTGACACCTACCAGAGTGGCATATCCCCCGTAAGAACCACCGTAGATGGCAATTTTTTCAAGGTCAGCAATACCCTGTTCAACCACCCAGTTGACAGCGTCCACCAGATCATCGTGCATTTTACCTCCCCACTCTCTGTTCCCGGCGTTCAAGAATTCCTTGCCATAACCAGTTGAACCACGGAAATTGACCTGCAGGCATGCATAACCGCGGTTTGCCAACCACTGAGCTTCAGGATTATAACCCCAGGTATCACGGTACCAGGGACCGCCATGGACATTGAGGACCATTGGCAAATTCTTCCTCCCTTTTCCAATAGGATAGGTGATGTAGCCATGAATGGTCAATCCATCCCGTGCAGTGAAGGAAATCGGCTCCATCGGTGCCAGGGTATAATTATTCAGGTCTGGCCTATGGTCGAAAAGAAAAGTCCCCTTTTTTGTTTTGAGGTCATAAGCATAATAGGATACGGGTCCGTCGTCCTTGATAAAGCCCACCAGCCAGGTATCATCTGCATTATCACGGTTGTAAACAGCGTAGTCGCCATGATCCAGTTTGGCAATTGCTTTGAAATCGTCTTTGATGGATTCATCCAATATAATCCATTCGCTTCGTGCTTTAGTAAATGCAACAGCTTGAATCTCGTATGAATCCGGATGAACCATTACATTGCTGACATCATATTGTGGGTCTTCGGCGATGACTTCAATACCCTTGGTAGTAATATCCATCTTTACCAGTCGACCGGCGTTGACATTGCGAGAATCGATGAGATACAAGGAATTGCCATCTTTTGTAAAACCAAGGGCTCCACTATTCAGGCTATTTTCGGAGTCCCATGTGAGCAGTGTTTTCCAACTCGCTTCCTCAATTTCGCGAAATAGAAGGTCGAATCCGCCATCAGGTGTTGCAGCCATTGCACAACGAATCTTGAATTTTGCGTCAGCCACCCAGGAGATGATATTGCCAGGATTCCTTGCAATCAATTTGAGTTCTGTGGTTGTGAGGTCAAGATGATAAACATCGTGAAGCTGAGGATTCTCTTTGTTCATTGCAATAAGCAGTTCATTGGGAAAATGTTTATTACGGTCAATAATCCGAACCTGAACATCTTCATATGGGGTTAAATCATTGATTTCGTCTGTTTTTAGATTTACTGAATACAAACGCCAGTTTTCGTTTCCGCCCACATCCTGAAGATACATTATATGTTTACTATCTCCCGCCCAAAAATAGCGGCGTATTCCACGATTGTCATCTTTGGTAACGACTTTGTCATCATCCTTCCCAACCGTTTTTATCCAGACATTTAATACATTGTTTACCGGTGCGAGATAAGCCATCATCGTCCCATCCGGAGAGATTTTTGGAGCCGCTTTAACAGGATTTCCAAATAGGATTTCCCTTGGTATGAGTTCGGGTTCCACTCTCGCGCAGGAAGAGTTAAAAAGTATTATTGAACTACAAAGCATCAGTATAGACAACACCCAGATCGTTTTAAAATGTCTCATATTATTTCCTCCTTTTTTGGTTTTAATGGCCAATTTCTTATAATGACAGCAGTTCTTGAAACCACATCAATGCGATATATAATATGTAATGATGGACAAAAAGCAAGTGCAAGCAATAGGGCTTTGGGCCTTTTTGCCCTTGAGTTTATTTGTTATTTTTCTATTATTATTAAATGAGATATTTACAGGACTTTTCGCACACTTTGAAGTTAGACGAAACCGACAGAGAAGGAGGAAGAATATAATGAAATCTCTCGGTCTAATATTCAGTGCAAGGAAAGCAGGAAATTGTTTAAGCTGTGTGAAGTATTGCCTTGATAAATTCAAGAAGCAAGGGTTTGAGACAGAGTTTCTGAATGCTTATAATCTTAAGATTATGCCCTGCAGTCATTGTAACTATGAATGTTTTGCAAGACCAAAAAAAGAATGTCCTATAAAAGATGATGTAAAAATGATGTACAGCAAAATAATAAGCTCTAATGTCCTTCTATTCGCCATTCCGGATTATGTGGGGCATCCATCGGGATTATATCGCGCTTGGTTTGAAAGAGGATGTATGCTTGATTGGGGTGAGTACGAGAAAGGGATACTCTTGAAACCAAGAGGCTACATAGTGATTGGTAATATCACAGCAGAGGGAGATCAGGTTCTTCATGAAATCCTGACAGAGTTTTATAATACTTCCCATCGCCCAGAAGCGATTCTACTTCAAGCAAGAGAATATGAAAGGGATTCCCTGAAAGGTGATTTGATTGAAGCCACAGAAGTGAAAAGGCGATTGGATAAACTTGTGGAGAGAGTCTTGAAAAAAGCTGAAATATTGTGAAAGAGATAAAAGAGATATTTTATGCCAAACAGAAAGAAATAAACTCAAGGTTAGATGATTTTAAGCAGGTGTGGGTGAGAGACGACAATGAGATTTTTAGCGAATTGGTCTTTTGCCTGTTAACCCCACAGTCTAAAGCAAAAACCTGCTGGGGTGCTGTAATGAATCTTAAGAAAAAAGGTTTATTGTTAAATGGGGATGCGAACCAGATTGTTTCTGAATTGGGAGGTGTGCGGTTTAGGAACAAAAAGGCTATTTATATCGTTGGAGCAAGGGATTTTTTTACTGCCAATAACAGAATATCCATAAAAACAAAGATAAAAGGATTTAATAAGAGTAAAGATGCACGAGAGTGGCTGGTTAAGAATGTAAGGGGAATGGGTTATAAAGAAGCAAGCCATTTCTTAAGAAATATTGGATTCGGTGAGGATTTTGCGATTCTTGATCGTCATATATTAAAAAACCTGAAAGCCCTTGAAGTCATAGAGGAAATTCCTGGTTCCATATCCAGGAAAAAATATCTTGAAATAGAGAAAAGGATGATAAAATTTTCAAAAGATGTCAATATCCCTATGAGTTATCTGGATCTCGTGCTCTGGTATAAAGAGACAGGAGAGATATTCAAATGAATGAGGATAATAGTGAACGTTTCTCTTAAGAATCAGGCCGCTTATAGAAAAGCATTGCATTTTTACAAATTCTCAGTATTGTAATTCTATGACATTTTTAAGGGTTTTTTGGCATATGATTCGTAAATGTGTAGTTAACAGTAAAGACGAGGTAGTGCCTCGTCCCTACAAAAAGGAGGAAATATGAAGGTATTATTAAGAGGTTTGATTGTTCTGGCTATTATTGGCAGTGCAAATGTTGTTCAGGGTAAAACCCTTGCGGAATTCGTCAAAGAAGCGAAAAATTACCAGAATTCTGGTGAAACCGGGAAAGCAGCAATAGCAATGGAAAAAGCAGTAGAAGAATATCCAGGTAGTTCTACTGCTTATGCATATTTAGGACTCTATATTGGTATGCAGGCAGGAGAAACACAAAACTTTATAAAAGCAGGTAGATTATGCACAAGGTCTTTTGGGATATTGGATAAGGCGGTTTCACTGGATTCACTCAACCCGGTCGCCCGATTCCATCGAGGGCTTATGGGAGTGAATGTACCTAAATTTCTTGGTAAATTAGATATTGCAATCGAAGATCTGGAGTTTCTGATCAAGATGTACCAGCAATCTCCTGATAAGGTATCAGGGGGAATGCTCGTAAGTGCTTACGATTATCTGGGTAAGGGTTATCAAAAAAATGGAGAGAATGAAAAAGCAAAGACTGCATGGAAGAAAATAGTTGAAATTGCTCCAGGCACAGACGCTGAAAAAAGTGCTTTAGAAAATATTAAGAAACTTCCTTCTCCTACCACAAAGCAATCACAATCCACAAAGAAAAAGAAACCCGAAGGACCTACAATTACCAATCTTAAAGCAAGAATTCAGAAAGAAGGTGAGAATCCGACTCTCCTTCTTGAATTAGGAATCTCCTATTTCGATGCCGGTAATTACGAAGAAGCCGAAAAAGTTCTTAAGAAAGCAGTTAGTATAGATAAATCAAATGCAACTGCATGTAAATACCTTGGACTCACCTTAGCAAGAATGGGTGAAAAAGGATATGATGAGAGGATCTATCATGATACAGATCTTCGCACAAATCTCGTATTCGAATCGATGAAATATTTAGATAAGGCTGTGGCTCTTGCACCAAAGGATATTGGTTTGAGGTTTTTAAGGGGAATGTTAGGAGTAAATTTTCCTTTCTTTGCAGGGAAACTCGACCAGGGTATAGATGATTTAAACAGGGTTATAAAGAGTGATGCTCCAGATTCTATAAGGGCTCAAAGTCTGTACTGGCTTGGATTCGCATACCAGAAGAGAGCTATGACCTATTGGATTGAGGTGGTATCTAAATATTCGGACTGTGGGGCAGCTCAAATGGTTTTTGATGGGATTGACCCTGGAGTAAAACATATTGATCTTTCAAAGGATCGCGGTCCTGTTTTGGTAATCGACTTTGTGTTAGGATTTCGGGATGAATTGGCGCCACAAACTGCAGTGTGGATTGAGGATAAGACCGGTAAGTTCGTTAAAACCATCTATGTTTCAGGATTCAGTGGATATGCCAAAGAAAAACAGATTAATCTTCCCCGGTGGTCTAAATCTTCAAAATATATTGATTCTGATGGTGTTACAGGTGCAAGCATAGATTTAGGGCATCATATATATCTCTGGGATTTGAAAGATGGTTCCGGTAGAAGAGTAAAGAGAGGGGAATATATAGTAAAAGTGGAGGTCTCCTATTGGCCAAGTATGAAATATCAGTTAGTTTCGGCGCCTATTGAATTGGGGCGAAGAAAAGATCAAACAGTGGTTAAGGAAGGGAACTTTATACCATATCTGGAGGTTAAATACTTACCTAAAGGGGGAAGGTGAGTTTTTCTGCCCCTCGAGAAACAATCTCTTGAAATTGAGATTGCTTCGCCTGGGATGGGCAAGATGTTGAATTCGCAATGATAAAAGTAATGCCAGGTGGAGGGCATATGGTTTCTTATATACAAGATACTTCGTCCTTAAGGCTAAACAGGCTTTTCCTGGAAAATCAACCAACTAAAATGGAAAAGAACCAAGATTGTAAATTTGAAAATGCAAAACTATCCCTTCATTCCAACCAATAATTTGCATATTTCGGAGTAGCAGAGCTTGCTCTGCGCTATTCAGGCTTGATGAATCAAACCCCTACATATCGCGACAGGGATGTCGCTCCTACAAAACCACGAACGCAGTTCGCCCCTACTATTTAACTATTTTCCCATTCAACCACTTAACTATTCTTCGACTAATGACTCATGACTCACGACTCTATCTCAATCAGTGAAAATCAGTGTCGAAAAAAACGGTGGTGGTGGAAGTTCCAACTTAACTATTCAACCATTTGACTATTCAACTAATTCCTTTTGCTTGATATCTACCCAGAATTTGACACAGATAACACAGATAAACACAGATAAAAAATAAATTAAAAAAATCAGTGTCTTTTGGGGGAAGTAGTGGGAAATCTTTAAATCAGTTCAATCAGTGAAAATCAGTGTCAAAAAAAGGGATGGGAGGAGGGGTAACAAGGAATTTTAAATAAACAGTGCAGGAACCGTGGCTAAAAATGGAGGGTAGGGAGGAATTCTTTTTAATTGACAAATGGGGTGATTATGCATATTATTATATTGATGAGAATAGTGAAATACTATATTAAACTTTTTCGGGATGTATCTTCACAAAATCGTAAAAATGTTATTAAAATAACAGTCTTTAATAATCTTAAAAAAAGGGGGGTATTATGCGTAAGTATGTAATGATAATGCTTATTGGGCTATTTAGTGTAGCCCTTAAGGCAGAGGTATGGACAGTTGATACAACAGGTGTAGAAGGTGACTCTTTACAAATAGCAGTTGATAATGCCTGGGCTGACCCTGGAATTGACACGGTCTTGTTAGAAAATGGAACCTATCATCTTTTCATAAATGATACGGTGGGCCTCATTATGCATGATTCGGTTGTATTGATGAGCCAGAATGGTGCAGATGCGTGCACTCTTACCGCTCAATTAGAATATAGTTCAGATAGGGCATGGCATGTAATTTTCTGTGAATTTGGTGATTCAGTTTCTCATTCAGCAAAGATAAAGGCCCTCACCATAACAAGAGGTCGGGCATTCGGTGATTCGATACATAGTTCTGGTGGCGGCATCTATTGTTATCAATCATCACCCACAATAGACTCGTGCGTAATACTGGATAATTCGGCCTGGCGTGATGGTGGAGGGCTTTACATCAATTACTCATCATCCACACTCACAGGGAATATTATCTCGAATAACAATGGTTATGATTATGGTGGTGGGGTCTGCATGTCTGGTTATTCATCAGCCACACTCACTGGTAATACAATCTCAGGTAATGGGGGTGAATATGGTGGCGGTGTTGCTATCTCTGATACCTCAGCACCTGTACTGACTAACAATGAAATTGCAGGTAACTCAGCTATCTACGGCGGCGGATTTTTTATAGGGGCCGCAAGCCAACCCGTACTCACAAATAATACAATAAAAGATAACGAAACATCTTCCAGCTCTTGGGGTGGTGGATTTTACATTGTGAGTTCATCCCCCATACTCACTGGAAACACAATCTCAAATAACTCATCTCTTCATGGTGCTGGACTTCTTATTGATTATTATTCATCACCCTTGCTTACTAATAATACAATTGCAAATAACTCAGCACAAAATGGAGGTGGGCTTTACATCGGTTATCATTGTTCACCTACACTTACTGGTAATACAATCACGAATAACACCGCTACATCTGTTGGTGGTGGACTTTTAATCTCGGGTTATGCATTTGTGGAACTTACAAAATGTGTTATAGTGGGTAATATTGCCAATGGAGATGGCGGTGCAATCTTTGATGAATGGTATAGCAAGGTAACGATTGATAGTTGTCTTATTATTGATAATGGTAACACGCTGAATAATATATCCGGACTGGCTTATCTCGCATCGGATACAGATACATTTGAAATATCATACAGTAATATCTATTATAATACTTGTCAGTTAGATACGGAAATCGTTAATGCTGCTACACTAACAATGCCACTTGGAAACAACTTCTGGTGGGATACAACCGAGGCAGGAATTTCAGCATTGATAGATGGACCAAATGACCACTCTAACTGGTTTAATGATTTCATACCAGGGGTCCCTGGTGAGCCTGTCTCGATTGATTCTGTGCGAAACTACACCGATACTACATATTCCACAATTTGTGATTATATAAATCATCCTGATACACTCTACCTGCGTATGTATGGACAGGACAGGAATGTGAGTATGCAGGAAGCAGCAGTGGCAATCCTTAAATCATCTGTTTATCCTGAGGGTATAGCAGTTGGATTGGTAGAGACCGATACAAACTCTGGCATTTACCAGGGTGAAGCCTATGTATTAGTGAGTATGGGTGATGATACGATCAGGGTGGACGATATCTATCAACGGATAAAGGTGGATTCATTAGTTGATACGATCACTGTTTATGCAAACACCGATACCAGCAAGAAGTGGATTATAGGGTCTAACCAGACAGGTATTGTAGAACATCGGGTGGAACCTGATTATCTGGTAGAGATAATTCCAGATATATTAATTGAATATACAGTTATAAGATATCAATTGCCAGAGGCAACACAGGTGAAAATAGAGGTTTTCGACCTGACGGGCAGATGTGTTCGCACACTGGTGGATAAGCCTCATGAGCGTGGGAGTTATCATATCACCTGGTATGGAGAAAACAACCAGGGCAAAAAATTACCAGCAGGCGCGTATTTTTGCAGGGTAACTACCGGGAGATTTAAATCGGTAAAGAAGACAGTAATTATGCGGTAGCATTAAGGTTTTGGTAGACATTTTTACTGTTTTAGGTTGATCGTTCTTCAGGTCCAGGTTTTTTGCATTCTATCTCTTTGGTGTTCTCCAGAGAGAAGGAGGTAAGTATGAGGCAGGAGAATAAGATGATTGCAGTTTGTGGTTTGGACTGCAGTGTATGTGATATTTTTCAGGCATCAAATAACACTGAAATAGCCAGGAAAATTGTTGATTGGTTCAAGAAAGAGAGAAAAGTAGAGGTAAAGATTGAGGACATCTGCTGTTCGGGTTGTAAGGGTGACAGGACAAAGCATTGGTCTCCGGACTGCTGGATACTCAAGTGTTGTGTTGACAAGAAAGGATTAGAATTTTGCTTTGAATGTGAGGATTTTCCGTGCGAGAAACTCAATGAATGGGCTAAAGAAAGCGAAAAATATGAGGGAGCCCTGAGCCGACTAAAGGGGATGAGAGGAGATTAAGAAGACAAATTTTTTGACACGGATTCTCACTGATTTAGATAGAGTCGTGAG
>JAGLZA010000090.1 GCA_023131835.1 Caldifarciminota bacterium | reverse complement strand
CATTCTTCAATTGGAGCGAAGCGACATGATTGTTGTGGGCAGAAGTCCACTCCCACATTTCGCGACAGGGATGTCGCTCCTACAAAAGGGCGAATGCAGTTCGCCCCTACAAAAAAATCCTCTGTGACCTCTGTGGTGAACCATTTAGTGGAGTTTAGTGGTTAGGTTCATTCTTAATCACCTATTCGACTATTCGACTATTCAACTATTTAACTATTTCTCAATGGAGCGAAGCGACTTGTCCTTTGTGGTAAAAAATAGGGGGTAGTGGTGTGTTCTTATTTTCCTTGAGTTACAAATCAAGGGGTAGTGAGGGGCTCTGCGTTCTCTGCGACCTCTGCGGTTAAAAAAATGGGGGAAGGGTGGTGCACTCTTCTTTCTCTGAATTACAAAAATCAGGGTGGTGAGGGGCTTTGTGTCCTCTGTGTCTTTGTGGTAAAAAAATTAGGGGATAGTGTGAGGAATCTATCCCTTAACCTCGTCAGGGATCCACTCTTTACCCATGATATTTATTTGCTCTTCACATTCAGGGCATCTGTTGTCTTTCAGGTAATATTTTAATGTTTCCATTATTCCTCTTTTAATAAGTAATTCTCCGCAATTGGGACAGTAGGTATTGTTTCTCTCGTCCAGGACATTCCCCAGATATACATATTTCATACCTGATTCCTTTGCTATCCTGTATGCTACCTCAAGGGTTTCGATCGGAGTAGGGGGGAGGTCTCTCACCTTATGATGAGGGAAGAACCTTAAGAAGTGGATTGGTGTATCAATACCTAAATTTTCTTTTACCCAGTCAACGAGTTTTTCTATCATTTTAATTGAATCACCTAAATCAGGCACGATCAAATCGGTTATCTCAATATGTATGTTGTGTTTTTTAAACTCTTCGAGAGCCCTGTAAACTGGCTTTAGAGTTGGTACGCCAGAGAACTCTCTTAAGAATTCTTCATCTCCAGACCCCTTAAAATCAACCGTAACTGCATCCAGAAAGGGATTAATCTTTTTGATTGGTTCAGGATTTATATAACCATTGGTTACATAGGTATTATAAAATCCTTTTTCATGAGCTATCTTTGCGGTATCATAGGTTAGTTCATAGAATATGGTGGGTTCTGTAAAGGTATAACTGATTCCCTGACAATTAAGGCTTTTCGCTCTTTCTATTATCTCATTCGGAGAAATGGCTTTACCTGCTATTTCTCCCTGGCTGAGTTGCCAGTTCTGACAATATTTACATTTCCAGTTGCAACCCTGGGTGCAGATAGAGTAGGCAAGACTACCAGGGGCAAAATGATATAAGGGTTTTCTCTCTACTTCATGAACATCGGCAGCACTAATTTTATCATAAACCAGGGAATAGAGTTTACCCTGGATATTCTTTCTAACTCCACAAACACCAGTTTTTCCTTCAGGGATAATACAGCCTGTAGGTAATGCTTCGTCCCATCCGCAGAGTCGGCATCTTACTTTATTCCCTTCTATTCTTTCATAAAACATTGCTTCTTTCATTTTCTCCTCACT
>JAGLZA010000009.1 GCA_023131835.1 Caldifarciminota bacterium | reverse complement strand
AACCCTACGAACCCAACGAACTCTATGAACTCAATAAACCCAGTACTCTAAACCCGAAATCCAAAATCTCGATTCAAGACTTTTTTGCAGTCCAACAGACCAACCGACTAACCCTCTAACTAATTTACTAACTTCTAATCCTTAATCCTAACACTGACCCCTCGAACCATTATTGTTTTTATTGTTAATATCAAAAAGATAACCCCTGCTCCCCTATGACAGAATTCATCAATATTCATTTCTTTAACTTACCAACTTTGGTAAGTTGTGGAAATATATCTCTCTATTTTATTGTTTTCTATCAAAAAAAGTCAACCCCTGCCCCTTCTATCAATCTTTTCCTTGACTTTTCTGCTATTTTTTATTATAAATTGATAAGTGAAATGAAAATCAATGTAATCAAAATGCCCAGCAGGGAATCGAGAAGTAGTTCATGGTACATACAACACTATATCATATATAAACGAGTTAAGTGCAATGGTGCCTAAGACAAAGGGATAAAATAAAAATGTCAAACAACATATTATTAGGAAGCCCTGAATGGGCACGTTTTGAAGATTGGCTTTCGAATGAAGCTGGAAAATATCATTACTGGACAGTTGTTGCAGAACTCGAAAGTTATTCTGGTGTGAAAAATGAGCCCTTTACCGAACGTAGAGCAACCCTTTCATATCTTGCAAGAAACAAAAAAGAATCAGTACTTAAAGCATTTGAATATGATGGGTGGGACACACAATATGATCAAGGAAATGTTCATATTGAAGAGAGTGCCGAAGGAATCATTTGTCATGAAGATTTAGGTGATGATGCCGCTAGAGTCTTCATTACACTTAAAGATGAGATTGGCCCGTTTCCTGCTGTTTGGAAATTATGGCCTACGTTTGAAAACTACTTTAACCTCAGAAATGATGAAAAAGGAAATCTCATTGACCCATATAATGGAGACTTAGTCGTTGAAATCCCGTATTCGGCCGATAAAGGCCCTGTTCGCGTTCGAACAGATTACTTACAAGATTATTTGGCGGCTCGAAACATGATGCTTATTCGTCAGCATGACCATAGAAGATATTGGTTGGAACCTATTAGAGGCCTTTCTGAACATGAAGGTAATGGTACAGTTCATAAAGAGAAGTGGGGCTGTTATAGGTTAGATATAGTTAATTCGCAAAAAAGTTCTATGGACCGGTTTTCACGACTTGTGGCTAAAAATATTGTGACACCTTATGAACTTGCTGGGACTGTTGGTAGGAAAAGGCAAGCTAAAGTGGCTATGGAAGACTATCCGGAATTTATAACAAGTAAAGGCTTGGATGGTAAAGAAATAAGACAGAAACCCAATCCGAATGGTATTTTATACCCTACTTACTTCAACCCAAAAGTTCTGAAACGCTACTACGATGAACCATCGCGATACAGTGTTGGATTTCATACGCCAGGAATGGGCAGTGTGTCATTTTTAGACCAATGGATTATTCCCATTGGTAGAAATGATGAAGGTTTAATCATTGTTTGGTTAGGTGATTTGGCAAAGGGGGGATTGTCATATGAGGAGATAGTTCACTGGCGTGTTCATAATGTGCCACCTAGAGGCGGCATGGCGATGGATTTTTGGAATGCACAGATGATGTGCAATCCTACTAAAACTCCAAGTCTTGAAAGCAGGCTTATTGATTGTAAATACGCAATTATTAAGGCTGTTGAAGCTAAAGGAAAGAAAATTTATAAACCTTATAAGGGTCCTGACAGATACATTGAAAAAACCTTGCGTATTCCACTGTTCGATGAGCACGCAGAGTTTCGTGAAACTGTGTCACTATTATCCAAAATGTTCATTGAATACCTTGATAACGAAAGCTTCCGCAATGACCTTCCCGATGAGTATAAAAATGATAGGGACGGAATACCCCTGGGTTCTATAGTAGTGTTTTCAAATTGGCTTGAACAAGTAATTGGTGTTTCCACAGATACCGTGGAAACTATAAAGCGAGCTCTTCAAACAATACAAATGGTTAGGTCTAAAACTGGTGTAGCTCATAGATTCTCAGATAGTTCATATCAAGAAGTTATCCAAAGGCTAGGGTTATCTCGCCGTATTACTGCAAAATTATTATACAGCTCAATAACTGAACCCTTTGCTGATAGTTTGGAAAAATTATGCAAGGCGTTAGAGGTGAAGAATAAACTTTGGTGGATAAAATATGCAAATGATTGATATGGCACCACAGCACTTATCACGGTGTATGCGGTTCGGGTTTTACGCCCTCACCTAAATTGCTCAGGCTTCGCCTTCGCAACCTCGCATACACTCGCAAACGTTAGATGACAATACTCATTGGAGGTGAAAGTATGAGAACAGATCGGAGGTTTTTAATGCCCTGGATAGTAATTCTTTTCTGTAGCGTGGTTTTTCCCTTATCATCGGCAGAGGAAAATTTGCCAGCAATTGTCAAAAAGATTGAGCCATCAACTGTTGTTATTCTAACTTATGATAAGGAAGGAAAAATTCTCGGTCAAGGAAGCGGATTTTTTATCAGTAAGAACGGTGATGTTATTACCAATCGCCATGTGCTTCAAGGTGCAAGCCGTGCCGAGGTAAAGATAACTAACGAGAGACACTTCCCTATCACGGAGGTTGTGGCGGAGGATAAAGAGGGCGATCTCATCCGGATCTCGGTAGATATTCCCCGGAATTCTGTACATCCTCTGCCTATAAGCGATTCTCTTCCTGAAGTAGGTGAAAAGGTGCTCGTGATTGGTAGTCCATTAGGACTTGAGCGAACAGTTACAGATGGCATTGTCTCGGCAGTCCGCGAGATTCCGGGATTTGGAAAGATTATTCAGATTACCGCACCCGTCTCTTTAGGTTCCAGTGGCAGCCCAGTGGTCAATATGAAAGGCGAGGTCATCGGGGTTGCAACTTTTCTCATCCTTGAGGGTCAAAACCTGAATTTTGCCATTCCTGGTGAGAGAGTGTTAAAACTTGTGCCGGGTAAGAAACAAACCCTCGCCGAATGGAAAACGAAGAGAGATGAGGAATGGCTGCTCTCTGCGGAAGGACTTTACTCTACAGGGCTTACTTTCCTCTGGATAGAAGACTATAAAAATGCCCTTTCCTATTTTGAACAAGCACTCAAGAAAGACCCCCGCCATGCTGACGCCTGCGTTAATGTCGGTTATTGCAATGGCAAACTTGGACGCTATAATGAAGCGATCAAGGCTTACAAGCAGGCAATTCGCATCAAGCCTGATTATGCCGATGCGCACTATAATCTGGGTGTAACCTATGGCGAACTTGGACGCTATAGTGAAGCGATTAAGGCTTACAAGCAGACAATTCGTATCAAGCCTGATGATGCCAGGGCGCACTACAATCTGGGTGTAGCCTATGGCATACTTGGACGCTATAATGAAGCGATTAAGGTTTACAAGCAGGCAGTTCGTATCAAGCCTGATTTTGCCGAGGCGCACTTCAATCTGGGTGCGATTTATGGCGAACTTGGACGTTATAATGAAGCGATTAAGGCTTACAAGCAGGCAATTCGCATCAAGTCTGATTTTGCCAGGGCGCACTGTAATCTGGGTGTGGCTTATGTCAAACTTGGACGCTATAACGAAGCGATTGAGGCTTACAAGCAGGCAGTTCGTATCAAGCCTGATGATGATGCCAAGGCGCACTGTAATCTGGGTCTGGCTTATGGCGTACTTGGACGTTATAATGAAGCGATAGAGACTTACAAGCAGGCAATTCGCATCAAGTCTGATTATGCCGATGCGCACTTTGCTCTGGGTGTGACTTATCTAATGTTGGGTAATAAGGGTTCTGCTCTGGACCAATACAGGATTCTTAAGGACTTGAACAAAGATCTGGCAAATCAATTGTTCGATTTGATTTACAAATGAGGCAGAATAAAATGAGTAAGTATCGTCGCCTAACCCAGTATAAAAGGTTCGTGCCTTACGGCACTCACCCAAAATTTTACTTCGCAAAAAAATTTCTTTTATGCTGGAAACGTTATGCGCTATGCTCCTAATGAGGTGAATTTATGAATAATGAGATAAACAGAAAAGCAAAACCTGAACCAGTATATTTGCCGTCAAACGAGCCTTACTTGGGTAGAGAGTCGGTTTTTTATTTCGATCAGGTCATCATATCTTGCTTGGAGGCAAACGCAGATATTGCCGCTTATACCCATCAAGTTGAGTTATCGGAGCTTCAAAAAGCGGCTTGCCAGATCATTCCTCAGGGGATCAACCTTGCTTTGACAATCCGAGAACTCGTTCGACAGGGCTACCTTTTCGGTGCATCAGTGCTCATGAGGCCGCTGATTGAGCGCGCTGCCATCATCTCATATCTCCACGTCCATCCCGACGAAGTTGAAGTTTGGCAAAAGGGTTGGCAATTTCGCGAGAGGCCGAGTCTCGCAAAGATGCTTGAAACAATGAGCGGCAATGCTGATATTACAGTAGCCAAGCAAATATGCGAAACCTTTGGTCATATCGTGCACGGCGACCCCATCGGTTCACAATGGAACTTAGTTCACCTTAGTGATGGGGGATTGGGCTACTCTGTCGGAAAGGTCATCAATGATCCCGATCTATGTGACTTTATCTGTTTTCAGTCTTATTGCTATCTGATCGTACTGATGGGGATGATGGCAGCTTGCTTTCCCAATGTTGCTATAAGTAATGTGGATATTGAGAAAAATGGGGGGCACAGCACATAACACATATTAGAGGCAATTTGTCAAGGGAAAAATTTTCTCATTAACGATTTTTTAACATCGTTTTTTTGCGCAAATATCCTCAGGCTCGGTACTTGACAGTGTGACAGTAGCATAGCGTTCATTGAGTTTATTGAGTTAGGCGTTGGGCGAGGTAACCTCGACCCTACAAAAGAACAAGATATCTAAACAATCTGTATAATCAGTGAAAATCTGTGTCTAAAAATAAAAGGTCAAGGAGTCAAGTGTAATTTAGGATTTGGGATTTAGGGATTAGGATTTTGGGTTTAGAGAATTAGAATTAATTAAACTTTCTTCTGTGTTCTTTCTATCCTCTTTTGTTTTTTCTTGTGTGGGGTGTGGAAGAAACAACACATTAATTTCTCTGTGCTCTCAGTGGCTCTGTGGCAGAAAAAATCAGTTCAATCAGTGAAAATCAGTGCCGAAATAGGATTTAGGGGTTGGGGATTAGGTTTTAGTCGGGCGAGGAAACCTCGCCCCTACAGATGTGGGAGAGTCCTTCTGGGCTCGATAATCGTGGGCGCAAAGCCACTCCCACTATTAGATATAAAACTCTCTCAGTGTCCTCTCTGCTTCCGTGGCATTGTCAGATTTCTCTCGAATTACAAAATTCAGGGGTGGTGATGGGCTCTTTCGTTCATCTGTGTTCATCTGCGTTTATCTGTGGTTAAATTTTTGAGTTTGGGGATGGGAGTTCCAATTCAACTATTTGACTATTCAACTATTTAACTATTTCTCAATTGGAGCGAAGCGACGTGTCTTTGTGGCGAAATCAGAAATCCCTTGACTTTTGGTTGTTTTTTCCATATACATTAACGAGTGAGAGTAAAAAATCAGGCAAATGTAACAATCTAAAAGGAGGTATAAAAATGAAAAGACACCTTGAGTCTTTATCAAGATTTGTATTGTTGTTTGCAGTGCTGGGTTTATTTGCTATTCCATCTGCCGGTTTTTCACAGGATAAGGCCAGCAAAATAGATGAATTAATGAAGATTTACTATGACTACGGGCAATTTAACGGGACGGTACTCGTTGCTGAAAATGGAAAAGTGATATACAAGAAAGGATTTGGTCTCGCCAATATGGAATGGAATATCCCAAACGAATCAGATACGAAATGCAGACTCGGTTCTATTACCAAGCAGTTTACTGCAATGCTCATTATGCAATTAGTGGAAGAGAAAAAAATAAAATTAGGCAAGAAGCCAATCGATTACCTGCCCGATTATCGCAAAAGTACAGGCGAGAAAATCACCATTCACCATTTATTAACGCATACATCCGGCATTCCAAACTACACAAACATCCCTGGTTTCTGGCAGGATTCCACACGTAATCATTATACGGTTGACTATGTGGTGGAAAACTTCTGTAGCGGCAACCTGGAATTCGAACCCGGCTCAACTTTTAACTACAGTAATTCAGGTTATTATCTGCTGGGTTATATCATAGAAAAAGTAACGGGCAAACCGTATGAGCAGGTTTTACAGGAAAGGATCCTAAAACCCTTAAAAATGAATAATACGGGCATTGATAAACATGATGAGATTTTGAAAAAGAGGGCATCAGGCTATGGAAAAGGCTTAAAAGGATATGTGAATACTCCCTATTTCTTCATGCAAAATGCCTATGCAGCCGGAGCTATGTATTCTACTGTGGAAGACATGTATTTATGGGATCAGGCTTTATATACGGACAAATTACTTTCTAAGAAACATAAGAACTTGATGTTTAAACCTCATATTGCCCTTGGAGGAGGTTATGCTTATGGATGGGTTGTCAATAAGATGCCTGTTGGTGAAACCGGAGACAGCATTAAGGTTATTCAACACGGTGGTGGCATCAATGGTTTTAACACTGTGATTATCAGACTGGTTGATGATAAACATTTAATTGTCCTGTTTAACAATACAGGTCCAACAAGACTCAATGATATGTGCCGGGGAATAATAAATATTCTTTATAATGAACCATACGACCCACCTAAAAAATCCATTGCAGAGGTTCTTGTTAAAACCATATTGGAAAACGATATAGAGTCTGCTATCACCGAGTACCATGAACTTAAGGAGAAGTATCCGGATGATTACAACTTTGCTGAGTACGAATTGAATCTGGTAGGTTATCAATTACTTGCGATGAACAAGGTCAAGGAAGCAATTGAGATATTTAAATTAAATATTGAACTCTTCCCTGAATCCTTCAATACTTATGACAGTATGGGAGAAGCCTATATGATAAATGGAGATAAAGAACTTGCTATTAAAAACTATGCGAAATCATTGGAGTTGAATCCTAAGAATATACATGCTATTGAAATGTTGAAAAGGATTAGTGAAGAATAAGAAAACTACGCTGAATGAGATTGAGTCGTCTCGAGAAAAATAAATCTTTCATCTGAGTGGAAAGCAATTGGAATAGGGATCTCCTCGCAAGCAAGTAAGACGTCAGACCGTATGAAATTCCAGGAGAATTCAAGTGGGGGTTGAAATTATATGATTACTAATTTCTTATTACCAGGGATTATCATCGGACTGACGGCCGGGTTGTCACCAGGACCGCTTTTGACATTGGTAATCTCAGAAACATTAATGTATGGCAAAGGAAACGGAATTAAAGTATCCCTTGCTCCGCTTTTTACAGATGCTCCAATAATCATTGTTACATTTTTAATTTTCAATCAACTTAAGAACCTACACACTATTTTAGCATTTATTTCAATATCCGGAGGGCTTTTTCTTGGATATCTCGGATATGAGAATTTGAGGGTAAATAAAAAGAGACTTCAGGTAAAAGGTAATAAAGGCCAATCCCTAAAAAAAGCAATTATCACAAATGCGCTAAGTCCCCATCCGTATATCTTCTGGTTATCTGTTGGTGGTTCTTTCATAGTTAAAGGTGACATCCCGGATTGTGTTTTATTCTTGTTGGGATTCTACTCACTTTTAATTGGCTCAAAAATCGTGGTTGCTTTGATTACTGATAGAGGCAGGAGTTTACTTAAAAGCAAGTATTTTATTTTCCTCATCAGAGTATTAGGACTCATGCTATTTGTTTATTCAGTAATCCTTATAAAAAATGGAATATCTTATCTTCAGAAATGATTTATATGCACTTATTCTTGAATTAAAAAGGGGGACTCTTAGAAAATGAATGGCTTACGAATAGGTAGGGACTATAAAGGATCAACCATTACTTAGTTGAATAGTTGAGTGGTTGAGTTATTAAGTAGGTTTAACTGTTGATCACTTCAAAAGCCCAACCTCACTGACTTGACTTTTGATTTCCTTTGCTGTATACATTAAATAGTGAGAGAGAACAAAAAGGAGGATTGTATGAGAAAGTTTTTTTTAGTATTGATTTTATTGATTACTTTCAATGCAGAAAAACTCTATGCAGATCGAGGTTCTATTCCTTTTAAACCCAATGTAAAAATCTTTGAACCAACGCAACGGGCAATGATTGCCTGGAATGGTCAGGAAGAGATCCTTTTATTGTCAACCGACCTGAAAGCATCTGAACCAACCAGGGTTCTGGAGGTTATACCTTTACCATCAGAGCCAGTTGTCAAGAAAGGCGATGTTGAGGTATTCAAAAAAGCAACCGCACTCATCAACAGAAAACTTCGAGAACAACATACCAGGGCTCAGGGTAAAGGACTTGCAAGAGAAGGGATAATGCCACCTGCAGGGGAAGTAACCTTTCACAAAAAGATAGGAGCACATGATATATCAGTTACACATGTATTGAACAGTGCCGGCTTCATCCAATGGGTTGAAAAGTATCTCAAGGATGCGGGAGTGGAAAATCCAAGGATTCCAGAAGCAATGAAAACTGTAATTAGCGAGTATCTTAAAGAGGGATTTTCATGGTTTGTGTTCGATGTTGTTGAATTAGACGAAGAACCGAAGACAAACGAAGCAATTCAGTATCGATTCAAAACAGACTTCCTGTTCTACCCTGTTAAGATAACAAGGACTGAAGAGGGCTATACCTCAATAGAACTACTGGTGTTAACACCCAAACTCCTGAGGAACTTTCCTGGCATCCCCATTAAGGAAGTGAAGCTGCGTCACGAGCCTGTTTCCATTAGTTCACAGGAATTACGCACTTTAAATGAAGAGATGGATGATCTTCTGGGACACCGGGAAGATATGAAACTTCGCATCTGGCAAATTCAGGGAGAACTTTCATCATTCAAGAAAGATTTAATAGCAAAGTAATCAATGGCGTAGATTTACTATTTCCTGGTCGCAACAATGATACTAATGGGTTCTGTTCTCCACTCTTCCGGAAGGGAATTCTGAGAAAAATATCTTTCAGCCTTCCTTAAACCTTCATTATACTCCTCTTCAGTAAGCAAATAAAATGTAGATGTATATCTATTGCGGATCTTCCCCAAATACTCTTCGGCTGATTCTAAATAAGGACTAATAACTTCATACACACTTACTCGAGTAAACCCTGCTACAGAAAGTGTATTTTTAAGAATTTGTATATCGGGCAGACGAGCCATATCTATTTCTAACGCTGTTGGGAAAAAGTAATAATCAGGAAGGTTCTTCAGGTATTCAGGAGAAGTGGTGCGTATAAGGCATATACCATTTGGAGATAATACCTGGTGAACCTCACGGAATGCCTTTAGTTTATTACAAATGTAGTGAACTACAAATGACATAAGACAGCAATCAAAAATGTTATTCAAAAAAGGAAGGTCTTCTGCCTCTGCACAAATCCATTGCACCCGATCACTTTTTGATTTGTTCTTTGCTTCACTCAACATCTTCTTGGATAAATCTATACCAACTACAGAACAAGAGAGTTCTTCAGCGAGCGGAATAGCGTATCGACCAGTCCCACAGCCAATATCCAACACCGTAGAATTTGGATGTAACCCTCCAAAATTTATTATTTTATCTAACCAGAAATTAAGTTTACTTTCTGTGTAGGATCGCCCCTTATCATACGTCTGAGCAATTTTCTCATAATTTATTTTCATCGTAATGATTTTACCTCAGTATCAACTCTGTTTATACTCCCAAAAAAATCCTTCCTATACCATAGATTCTCCACAAAAAAATTATAATCCCCTATTGTCCTCTGTCAACCTGCACTCTAGCGGGCACGGTTCGTGAGATTTTAATCTCACGAGAGCGAGGTCGAGAGCGGAAGCAGCAATTTTCTCGCCCCATGGAATAGAAGATATCGCATATTGACCAGCTACTCCACTGGGCGAGCCGGGAAAATTGACTGCAGTTTTGAAAGGATAATCCCCGAGCAAAACAAGTAAAAGGAAAGTTAATTTAGTTTTGTCGGGATGGGTCTCCGCTTCTGAATATCAATTCCCCTTAAAAGTATCGTGCCAGGCTTTTAGAAATTCTCGTTCACGTTCAGGTTTTAGTCCTGTTTTCAGTTCGTAATCGACCCCGCGAGTGGCATGCCAGGAAAGCGTATCGCGAATCGTGCAAGATAGAGGTCTGAAAGTGAGACCCGCATCAACGGCTTTCTGGCAGTTTACCTGGCAAATCCCTGCCCAATCCCTGGGTAACCACAAGGGAATGTTTATTTCATTTTCTGCGATAAACTCCTCATCAACCCAGGTAAATTTGGCTTCACTTTCAGTGTTTTTTTTACACTCTTCTAAAAATTGTTGTGTAGTCATCGTATAGCCTGGACCTGTAGTGTTGAATATCCCGGTTTGCCTCTTATCAGCCATAAGCAGGATAAATTCCACAAGATCACGGACATCTATAAACTGGATCTGTTGCTGTCTGGGAGAGAGGGCTAAGATTTCTCCACCTGAATTTACTCGAACAGGCCAATATGTAAACCGGTCAGATTGGTCATGAGGACCAACAATCAATCCACAGCGAAGCACAAGAATTCTGCCAGGCATAGCCTGTTCGGCAGCCTTTTCACAGAGTACCTTGAGCGGTCCGTAAGTCTCCTCTGTTACTTCCTCTACTGTTTCATCATCAATAGTAGCAAGCGGAGAGTTTTCATCAATGCCTGGTTTGGTAAAATCTGCATAGGCATTGATACTAGAGATGAAGGTGTAGTGCCCCACAGAACCTGCAAGTAGTTCAGCAGATTTTCTCACAATACGCGGCACATAACCGCAGGTGTCAACCACAACATCCCATTTTCGACCCTGTAAGGGCTTCAGGTCACTATCCCTGTCACCGTAAAGATGTTCTACCTCAGGAAATAGACCTTTATTGGTTTTACCTCGATTAAAGAGTGTTATCTCATATCCTTTGGTAAGCGCAGAGTCAACCAGATTAAGACCAACAAATCTCGTTCCTCCAAGAATTAATAATTTCATTTTATCTCTCTATATTTAAGTATTGTCGTTGCCTTAGTTTTTGTCAAGGTAAGACTGAACCAACCACCCACCATTTTTTAACCGCAGATTCACCCTGTGAAAGAATATGTAGAAAAACAATAAAACTCCAAACCTTCTTCTCTTGACTTTTGATTGTTTCTATTATAAATAT
This sequence comes from Caldifarciminota bacterium, assembly GCA_023131835.1. GTDB lineage: Bacteria > Hydrothermota > UBA3072 > UBA3072 > UBA3072 > JAGLZA01. Next base: position 9,653 of record JAGLZA010000009.1, on the reverse strand, counting down.
TAAGTAAATGGTATTAAATGTTGATGAGTAAACAGAGCCGGGCTGAAAAATATAAGGAGGGTATTAAAAAACATGTCCACTAATCCAATGCATAAAATATATATTCAACCTTTTCGTAAAAACTTCGAGAACTACTTAGATACGGCAAAAAAACTCAAATGCAATATGGAAATAGCTAGTTTTGCATATGCAGATATATTAGACACCAATTGGCAAGAGGTTCTTGAAGACTATTGTCAACAATTGCAGGGTTTTGATGGAATAATTTCTACTCACGGTGCATTTCAAGGTTTGATAATTCATAGCAGAGACAAGAAGATTAGTAATGTAGCAAAAGATAGGATTTCCCATAACCTAAAGATTGCTTTAGCACTCAACGCAAAATACATTGTTTTTCATGGCAACTTCAATCCTCTGATTACACTCGAAAGTTATAAAAAAAACTGGATTGAGCAAAATGCTACTTTTTGGTCAGAACTTCTTAATAGATATCGGATTACTGTTCTCTTGGAAAATGTATGGGAATTTACTCCGGATCTATTTAAGACGCTAATTGAAAAGGTTAACTCACCCCGTCTTAAAATTTGTTTTGATACGGGACATTGGAATGTCTATTCGAAGGTTCCCTTGAGTGAGTGGTTTGATGTATTAGGTAAAGATATTCCCTATATGCATATTAATGATAATAAAGGGGATGTTGACAGTGAACTTGCACCGGGTGAAGGTAATATAGATTGGAAGGGATTTTCAGATTTAATTAGAGAAAAGGGACTTACTCCTGATATTGTATTTGAAGTCGGGACATTAGAAAAAGCAATGGAAGCAATTGATTTTTTCAAAAAGAATAAACTTTATCCATTTGGAAAGAAATAAGGTTTTAACCTTCTAAAGTAGCTATTGTTTTTAATTGGCAGACATTGAATGTTATAAAAATTAAGGCCTGACTTCAATTGCTATTTAGTTCCAACAAAAATGGAAGGAAAAATATGGATTGGGAAAAAGTAAATTTTTATGTATTAAAAAAACAACATTTGACGAGTAAGTTTGATAATATTCTGAAGTGTGTTGAGGATATCGCTGGGCTCAATTCAATAGAGGCTACAACACCCTACTTGTCTCTCTTCAATAGAATAAAGGATTTCAAAAAAACAATGCTTAATGAAAAAATGTATAAAAAGAAAAGACTCTATAGATTGAGGCTCATGAGATGCACTCTGTTCATTTCCACAAGAAACTTTCTTCCAATAGCATATTCAGCCACCATTGAGAGAACGCAAAAAAGATTAGCTGGTTTTCGGAAGTACTACAGCCTCTCTGAAAAAGAATTTAAGGAACTTAAAAATGAGATTATAACTCTGCTTGGTAAAGGGGAGAAAACCGCAGTAGAGATACGGAAAGAATTAAGAAAAAATATAAACATCTCACTAATCTTGAGGGTTCTGATGGAAGATGTTCCCTTGTTGAGAGGAAAACCCCTTGGAACCTGGAAAGGTGAGCAGTTTCGATACTCTCTTTTACCAAAAAACATTGAATTGAGAATGGATAAAGAAAAAGCAAAAATTTTACTGATTGAGAAATTCCTTGAGGCTTTTGGTCCTGCAACTCTGAAAGATCTATCATGGTGGAGTGGATTTAGCAAAAAAGAGTCAAAGAAGATTCTGGAAAATATCAGGACAATTGATATAGGAGAGGGCTTATTGTTGCTTAAAAAAGAAGCTAAAGGGTTTAAGACATTTAAGGTTGACGAGGAAAGTTTACTGCTACTGTCTGCCTTTGATCAATATATAATTACTTACAAATATTCTATATGTCCTAGGATAGTAAAAGAGGAATTCTTAAATAAAATCTACAACAAATATGGGGAACTCTACAATCCTATAATAAGAAACGGAAGAATCATCGGAAGATGGTTCGAGAAAGAAGGTGGAATAGACTATTTACTTTACGAGAAAATAAGGAATGAGACAGAGATAGATAAGAAAATTGGAGAAATGGAATTTTTTTTTAGAGAATAGATGTATAGTAGAGAACTCTACGTCGCTTCGCCAAATCAGTTACATCCAGCTAATTTTAGCGACGCAGATAAGATGGTTGCTATCATGAATAAGTACAATATTAAGAAACAAAGTTTAAGGAGGTTATTGTGCGTATAGGGATTATGCCAGAAGGGATTATGGATTGTATTGCCCTTGCTTCAGGAAAATTACCAACACCATTGGTGGAGACTTTCTGGGGAGCTGCTCTTGGCACTACTGTTATTGCTGGCACGCGGCTTGGGGTATTCGAGTCCCTTACGAAAGGCGATAAGACAGCACTGGAAGTTGCCAAGGACACAGGATGCGATGCTCAGGCCATGGAGAACCCTACTTAATGCACTTAATGGCTTCGGATATCTCAAACGCTGCAATGGTCATTACCTGTTAACGAAAAAGGCTGCTAAGTGGCTCACTGAGAAATCGTCCTCCACAATGCGTGATGCCATTTTATTCATGGGCGAGGTCCTGGATGCACTGAAAGACATTGAGACAATGATTAAAAGCGGTAAAGCAAAGAACTTTCATGATTTAAATAAAACGTCGGAATCTTGGGAACATTATATTCGTGGACTTGCTACCTTTGCTCGGTTTGCCGGACCGGAAATTGTCCGAAAGGTATCTCCTGGGAAAAAACCTGCACGACTTCTGGATGTTGGTGGTGGACACGGGATATACAGTATAGCCTTCTGTCGCAAATATCAAAAACTGCAGGCCGAGGTTCTCGATCTACCAACCGCAGTAGAGCATGGAAAAAGAATAGTTAATGAACAGGGATTCGAAGACAGAGTTCGATTCAGAGAAGGAGATTTTAGAGTAACAGAATGGGGGGAAGGCTATGATTTGGTGCTATTATTTAACATCATCCATACTGTTTCTATTGCAGAAGCCCCAGAACTCTTAGTAAGGGCTTATCAGTCACTCAAACCAAGTGGTACGATAGTTATATTGGACGCCGAACATGTGGGTGGCAAAAAAAATCTATCCACCACAAGCGGTATTAGTGAATTGTTATTCTTCGTGATAAATGGTACTCGCGCTTACCCTGAAGAGACCATTCGTAAATGGATGATGGAGGCCGGGTTCATCAATTTCAGAAAAAGGAAACTTTTGACCGTGCCGATGGCACTGTTCATCACTGGCCGTAAATAAGCATTTTACAATTTGCCAAAAGAGCCTTATTAATTAAGGGAGGCATTATATCGAAAAAATGAGAAAGTCCTTTCATCAAAGAGTACTAAATATTATAAAAAACATACCTCAAGGTAAAGTAATTACATATGGTCAGATTGCGGATTACGCAGGCAATCGCCGAGCAGCTCGTCAGGTCGCTTATATACTACATTCATCTTCCGAAAAAGAGAATCTTCCCTGGCATCGGGTTGTAAATAGAAAAGGCGGTATTTCATTAAAGAAGGGTCATGGATATAAACTTCAAAAGAAATTGCTAAAAAGCGAAGGGATAAGCTTTAACGAAAATGATTGCATTGATTTAAAACACTTTCTCTGGCTTCCTTGAACGATAGGATTTTAAAGCTCCTAGCTCATAGGGTCGGTGCTTGACATTTTGACAATTTTTTCTCTATGCCTTTACAATTCAATGTTGTTGCGCTCGGTGGTAGACAGATATGACTTTAAGGTTGGTGTGTTAGTCGGTTAGTGGGTTGGTGAGAAAGAACTGAGAATTCAGAATCGAGGCCAGAAGGCCTCTCCCACAAGATTAGTCAAATGTCCAATGTCAGGAGTCGGGAGTCAAAGACAAAGAGTTGGTGAGTTGGTGAGTTGGTGGGTTAGTGTGTTAGTCAGTTCCTCCCAGACCTCCACCAAAAATAAGAAGAGCGAAGATGTCATACTGTGCAACCTCCATCCCCGATGATATTCTCCGGAGATTGCTTCGTCGCTTCGCTTCTCGCAATGACATCCAAAAGGACAAGGTATACCTTGTCCCTACAAATATCGCACCCGGGATGTCGCTCCTATAGAGGGCGAGGATACCTCGCCCCTACATCTATCTCAAACCGTGAAGAAACCGCGGCTAAACAGCCAACAGCTTACAGCGAACAGCTATCAGCTAAGATGTATTTTTTGTGTACTTTGTCTTCTTCGTGTTTTTTTATTCGGTAGTGGTGTGGAGGAAACAAAAAATTATTCTTCTCTGTGTCCTTTGTGTCTTTGTGGTGAACATTCTTCATTTTTCATTGGAGCGAAGCGACTTTCTCTGTGCCTCAGTGCCTACACAAAAAAATCGAATTTACCCCTTGACAAATAGAAAATTTTCATTATAATTAAACAAACGATTGATTAAGACGAACGTTTGATTGAAATAATTAAAGGGAGGATAGAATGCGATATTTTTATTTTATTTGTATATTTCTATTAAGCTCACAGCTTTGTGCCTATAGCCTTTTTGAGGAAGCTGTAAGTGGTTATTCTGATGATGCTGGCGATGAGCAAAGCTTCAAGTTAAATGGCTATATGCGTGGTGTTTTTTATGTGGGCAAAGTCCCGGATATAGAAGAGGCAGAAACTAAAAGTGGATATGGTGGGGCTGCTCTTAAACTCAGGGTATACAAACAGGATTTTGGTGATGGCTTTGCAGAAATACGGTTCCGCTGTGGAAATGAATTTAACGAGTATGTGTCTGAAATAGATGTTCGTGAAGCTTATGTTAACACTTATGCTGGACCCTTTGATTTTCGTATTGGTCATCAGATTGTAGTATGGGGACGTGCAGATGGGTTCAATCCGACTGATAACATCACACCAAAAAACATGTTCGTGCGGTCTCCTGATGAAGACGACAGACGAAAGGGTAATTTCCTGACCCGTACTTTTTATAACTTAAAACCCTTTAGAATGGAAGGTATATGGGTGCCGTTTTACGCTTCATCAGTATTACCCACAGGTATTATGTCTTTTCCTGCCGGGATGTCTTTAGCAGAGCCGGATTATCCTGATGCAAGTCTAAAGAACAGTTCATTCGCAGTAAAACTGAATCTTGAAATGGCATCAATGGATGGTTCGGTTTCCTATTTTAGTGGTTACAATCCTTTTCCGGGCCTTGATGCCGACACTATTGAGATTGTCGCCAGAGCATACAAAACGCATATCGCAGGAGCAGACTTTTCAACAATCATTAGTTCTTATGGATTAAGAGGGGAGGTTGCATATAGATATCCCTATGAGGATTATGAAGAAAATATATATATTTCCAACCCTGATATTCAGTATATCATTGGCTTTGATACGGAATTCGGTGACCTAAGCATAATTCTACAGTATATCGGGAAATATATTTTTGACTATACAGAGCTTACCGAACCTCAAACACCAGAACAAATACTTACTTATGAATTGGCACTCAAGAACAGGACATTTCACTCCCAGTTAAATGAAATCAGTCATGCGATTTCATTCCGTCCAGCATTAAACCTTATGTATGAAACTCTTACGCTTGAGGTTTTGGGGTTGTATCATTTTACTACAGAAGAATTTTTCATTAAACCAAAAATCTCCTATGATATTGCTGATGCAATGACTGTTATTGTCGGAGGTGAACTTTATACAGGTCCAGATAAAACATTATTTGGAACCATTGATGAAACATTGAGTTCCCTTTTTATGGAACTAAAAACATCATTTTAAGGAGAAAAAAATGACCAAGGAACAAAAAAAAGAAGCAAAGAAAAGGATACTTGATGCAGGAGTCTCCCTATTTGCACGAAAAGGTTATGATGCTGTGGGTGTCAGGGAGATTGCAAAAAAAGCAAAAGTCAATATTTCGATGATATCCTATTATTTTGGCGGAAAAGTCGGCATATTGAAGGAGATAATTAGTGAGTTCCATGACCAGTACTACCGAATAGTCAAGGATGTTGATGAAAAGAATCTTTCCTTTGAACAGACTATTCAATTAATCGTCCGTAACCTTGTTGATTTTGTCAGGACAAATACGGCTCTTGCCATGGTTGCTATGAATACAATTCCTCTTGACATTCCGGAAATCAAAGAGACCAAGGCAGAAAAGGTTTTTGAGATGTTTAAAGGAATAAACGGGCTCTTTAACAGATTCAATTTAGATTCGGGTGATGCTGTTCAAATGATAGTAATTGGTCCGGCTCTGATTTCGACTATTGTAACACATTTCAGATTCAAACCTATCCAAAAAGATGTATTCAAGTTCACATTCGATGATGCCTTTTATGAACATTATATAGAAACCATGACAACTCTATTTACCTATGGTATTGCAGGCCTTGCTGCTCAGACTCAAAAAACGAAAGGAGATAATAATGAAAAAAACAGCTGATATGATTATCAAATACCGGTGGCTTATTATTATTGGCTTTATTGTTATTACAGGTATTTTTGCTTTACAGATTCCCCGTGCTGAAATCGATGCCGACATGAAAAGCCAATTGCCCGATAATTTAGTATCCCGCGTCAATACAGAGAAGATTGATGAACTCTTTGGCGGCACAGAAATGCTCATGGTTCTTGTCAAGACAGATGATGTTCTTAATCAGGAGACCTTGAAACGGATAAAAAATATATCCAAACAAATGAAACGTATAAAAGGCGTGGATAAAGTTCTGTCTCTTTTCGATTTAAAGAGCATTAAAGGAGAAGATGGAGCCATGGTTGTTAATCCCGCTGTTAGGCAGATTCCTGAAACAAAAGAGCAAAGAGAAACTCTAAGAGAGGATATCAGAAAAAATGACATTGTCTATGGGAGTGTGATTTCTAAAGATTTTACTGTCACGGCAGTCATTGCTGTGCTCAAGACCGATGTCTCAGACTTATATATCATCCCTGAAATCGAGCACCTTGTAAAAAACAATCCAGGCAATGAAGAAACAATGATTGGTGGATTGCCATATATTCGGGGGAATGTAAGTCTTAATATCCAGTCAGATCTCCGTAGGCTTATGCCTATTGGTATTCTCATTATGCTGCTCTTTCTTTTTGTCTGCTTTAGACAGTTCCGGGGCGTTCTCCTGCCGTTTATTGTGGTTATCATGTCTATCCTCGTTTCCATGGGTTTAATTCCCATTTTTGGATGGAAAATCCAGGTAATAACCATTGTTCTTCCAGTCTTCCTTATTGCAGTTGCAAATGATTATGGCATTCATATGATTGCTAAATATCAAGAACTTAATATACCGGGGAATGATTATACTAAAACAGATATTGCCAGGAGGATTTTTTCAAGCTTGAGCAAACCAGTATTGATTACAGGTCTGACAACTATGGCAGGCATGCTCTGTTTGCTGGGACATACATTGGTACCAGCAAGCCAGCTCGGCATTTTAGCGGCAATCGGCGTTGCATTCGCACTTGCTGCCAGTTTGTTTTTCATCCCGGCTATAATCTCCCTACTTCCCAAGTCCAGGCCCATATTGCATAGCACAGACAATGAATACAGGGGAAAGCCAATCCTTGAAAAACTCCTTTGGTTTTTTGGCAACCTTGTATCAACAAAGCCGAAGGCCGTTATTACTGGCGCGCTTATTTTTTCGGCAATATCTGTTATCGGAATATTCTTTGTAAATGTGGACACAGACCCCAAGAATTATTTTTCAAAGGATCATCCTGTGGTTCATGCGACTGATATGATTGATCGGAATCTGGGTGGTTCCCAGAATATCTCTGTTGTTTTCAAAGGAGATATAAAGGAACCACGTATAATGCATAAAATAGATTCTCTGGAGCAAAGTTTCTTAAACATGCCAGAGGTCGGGAATACCTCTTCTATAGCCCGGGTTGTTCGCCAGATGAGCCGAGCCTTAAACGATCAAGACGAAGTCGGGTATGATCGAATTCCGGATACGCGTAATGCAATAGCTCAGTATTTTGAGCTGTATGCCATGAGTGGAGATGCAGAAGACTTTGAGAAAATGGTAGATTTTCCCTATGAACATGCGGTCATCACTGCCCGAATGAACACTACAAGCACGGCAAAACTCAGCAAATTTGTTGATAATATTAATGAAATGGTAAAGGATGATCCTGATGTGCTGCTCGTTGGTGGCTTTGGCGTGGTTCTTTCGGATCTTGCAAGAATTGTTGTAAATGGTCAACTTCTTTCTCTTGGTTTGGCAATCATAGCGGTTGCACTCCTTCTAATGATACTGTTCCGTTCGGTAAGTGCCGGTTTGATTTCAACAATTCCTCTGGCTATTTCTATGGCGATTCTTTTTGGCCTTATGGGATTTTTGGGTATAGAGCTTAATGTCGTAACAGCTCTCTTATCGTCAATTATGATCGGTGTGGGCATCGACTATACAATTCATTTTCTCTGGAGGTACAAGGAAGAAAGAAATAAAGGATTAGATTACCATGATGCTGTCAAGAAAACGCTCACAACCACTGGAAGAGGTATTATTTTCAATGCCTTTTCTGTGATCGTCGGATTTATTATCCTGGTCTTTTCTAACTTCTTACCAGTCAATTTTTTCGGATTTTTAGTTGTTGTATCTATTCTTGCTTGTCTTATCGGTGCTTTAGTTCTTATCCCAGCACTTTGCATTGTCGTGAAGCCAAAGTTTCTTGAACCAAAAAAATGAGATTACAAAAGGAGGAAACCATGAAAAAACTAAAAACATTAACAGTCATTTTAGGTATTGTCGCCTGTTTTAGTCTTATGGCAGAGGAGAAACTCACTGCAAAACAGATCGCAGATAAAGCCTTTGAATCTACAAAGCTTGCCGGCTCAGAGGCAGTGAGTACTGTGACTATTATCGATAGTAAAGGAAGGGAGCGTGTGCGGAAAGTCGCCCAGGTAACGAAACTATATGACAACGGAGATACAGAGAAAAAACTCATTCGTTTTCTATCCCCTGCAGATGTAAAGGGTACCGGGCTACTCACGTTTGACTACAAAGAAAAGGACGATGACATGTGGTTATTCATGCCTGCCCTCAGGAAGACAAGAAGGATAATAAGCAGTGAGAAAGCCAAGAGCTTTATGGGTTCAGAATTTTCCTATGCCGATATAACGCCGCCAAACCTGGATGATTTCACGTATAAACACTTAGGTGAAGAAGATGTTAATGGTACACTCTGCTGGAAAATAGAGATGCTGCCAGTAGACGATGATATTGCAGAGGATAACGGGTTTTCAAAAAGGATTTCCTACATAGGGAAAAAGGATTCTGTCATCAGAAAAGCAGTATATTTTGACCTTGATGAAGAACTACTGAAGGAGCTCATAGTGAAAGAGATAAAAGAACTGGATACAAAGAACCATAAATATAGACCATTACACATGATAATGACTAACAAACAAAACAACAGAAAGTCCATTCTAAAAGTAAATGAAATCAAGTTCACTCCAAATGTCAAAGATGATTACTTCACAACACGTTATTTAGAGAGACAATAGACCTTAAATCGACATAATGGAAATCCTATATAGTAAACAGTAATTTTTCTGAGATTGCTTCGTCGCTTCGCTTCTCGCAATGACATCCGAAAGGACAAGGTATACCTTGTCCCTACAAAAATCGCGACTTGGAAGTCGCTCCTACAGAGGGCGAGGAGACCTCGCCCCTACACCTATCTCAAACCGTGAAGAAACCGTGGCTTAAAAACTGAGTTCATTGAGTTCGTGGAGTTCAT
>JAGLZA010000089.1 GCA_023131835.1 Caldifarciminota bacterium | reverse complement strand
CAATAAATTGAGCTCCTACCATGCTGTTCGCCCATTCACAAAGCCCCTATGTAATCCCATCTGCTTTGCTGTATCCACGGCTTCCTGATATTCCTTTCTCGTTATTCTCCTTCGGAGTCCCTCATATTTTGAGGCATTGAAGCAGGGTCTATACTGGTCCATAATATTAACATAAGAATTGACGGATATTTCCTTTGCGATGAATTCAATAACCCTCTCTGATTCAGCAATATTATTGGGTAAAACCAGATGCCTTATCAATAATCCCCTTTCTGCTATTCCTGCATCGTTTATCTTCAAATCCCCTACCTGTGAGTGCATTTCTTTGACGGCTTTTCTTGCCACATCCCAATAATCCGGGATTTTGGAGTATTTTAACCCATTTTCATTTGAACCATACTTTATATCAGGCATATAAATATTTACTATACCTTTTAGCAATTTTAGGGTTTTTAGTGAATCATAACCCCCTGTATTATAAACGACAGGGATTTTCAATCCATTTTCTTTAGCAATCAAAAGGGATTTTACCAATTGAGGTACAAAGTGGGTAGGGGTAACCCAGTTTATATTATGACATCCGATCCCCTGTAGATGAAGCATCATAAGAGCGATATCCTCTTCGTTTACCTCTTTTCCTTCTCCTTTCTGGGAGATTGTCCAGTTCTGACAATAAACACATTTGCAGGTGCAGTTACTTAAGAATATGGTTCCCGAACCATTTCTGCCCACAAGGGGTCGTTCCTCTCCGTAATGCGGGAAAGCTGAACTCACTTTCGCAATAATGCCTGATTTGCAAGTCCCCTTTTGTTCAAGACGATTGACCTTACACTGCCATCCGCACAAATCGCAGGACGAGAGTATTTCCCATAACTTTTCTACCCTTGATTCAAATTCTTCTTTTTTTAGTGAAAAGTAAAGCGGAACCATTATTTAGCTTTCAGCATTCAGCTGTTAAGCTACTCTATTTGGCGGCTCTTCCCCTTTTAGTGCAGCGAGGAGATTCCTGCAGGCAATTTCTGCCATAGCCTTTCTGGCTTTATATGTTGCACTCCCTATATGTGGAGTCAGGACTACATTTTCCATTCTCAAGAGATGCGTATTAATTCCAGGTTCATTTTCAAAGACATCCAGGGCAACTCCACCAAGTTTCCCTGTCCTTAGTGTTTCTGCCAGTGAGGCTTCATTTATAATAGCCCCCCTACCTGTATTTATTAGAAAAGCATTATCCTTCATCATTGAAAGTTCTTTCTCATCAATAAGATGATGGGTCTTCTGGGTAAGAGGTAGATGAATGCTGATGATATCGGCATTCTGTAGTATCCATTTAAGGCCTTCCTTCTCTGCTTTAGTCTCTTTTTCTAAGTCCTCATTTTTGGAAGCATCGTAATAAACAATTTTTGCTCCTAAAGCATACAACTTTCCTGCTACAACAGAACCAATCCTTCCGGCACCAAGTATTCCCACCAGACTATCCTTTAACTCATAGCCGAGGAGAAGATCTGGCTCCCACCCGGTAAAATTACCCTGATGCAGAAATTCATTTGATTCAAGGATTCGTCTTATCACCGCAAATATGAGACTTACTGTGAGTTCGGCAGTTGCATTTGTAAGAACGTCAGGAGTGTTGGTGACTATAATTCCCCTTTTCCTTGCTTCTTCGATATCAATATTATCATACCCCACGGCATAGTTTGAGATTACTTTTAATTTACGAGCCTTCTCAAGAACCCCTTTATCGATTATATCACCAAGGAGAACTATTGCTCCATCTTTATCCTTTAATTTTTCAGCCAATTCTTCTCTGGAGAGGAATTCATCCTCTGACTTTATTTCTATTTTTACCTTACCCTCCAATAATGACAACCATCCTTCAGGAAAGGGATAGGTTACAAATATCTTATCCATCAGGACCTCCTGTATAAATCAAAAGGATTCCGGTTAAAACGCCAGCCACATCATATATTATATCTTTCATGGAAGGATTTCCATGTTTTGATTTTGCATCGAATATCTCTTTTGCAATCCCTGCCAAGGTTCCTACTGAAATAGATATGTATATTGAATTCCTTTCATCGGTATTGAACATCCTGCTGGTTATAAGATAAGAACCTGTTGTGATTACTGCCGAATGGATGAAATGGTGTGCCTTATCCTCTGAGAACCATGGGTCATTTATCCTTTTTACCACCAATGAATCTTTCTCTGTGAGGATAGAAGTTGCGAGCAGGAGACTAAAGAGAAAGGTCATTGGCAATAGACTTCATACCATCAAGACAGATGCTTACGAATTCATCGAGTGAAAGATTCAATTTCTCAGCGTCTTTAATGGTTTTTCTGTTTGCTCCTCTGGCGAAATTCTTTTCCTTGAATTTCTTAAGGACGAAATCCGGAGACATCGCAGAAAGCCTTTCCGGATGCACAAGCGCGCAGGCTACAATGAGACCTGAGAGGGCATCAGAGGTAAGGAGGGATATTTCCATTCTTGTTTCTGTTTCTCCGTGCCCTGCATGAACCTTTACAGCCTGTATGATATCATCCGATATATCGAAATCCTTTAGATATTCTGCGCCAACCAGTCCATGTTTTTCTGGAGTGTCTTTGGTTTCTTCATAATCAATGTCGTGCAGGAGTCCAGCAAGAGCCCATTTCTCTTTATCTTCATCAAAATGTTCGGCCAGGTTCTTCATACAGGCTTCAACAGCCAATGAGTGTTTTATTAGTCTATTGTCCTTTAACCTGGATTTTAATAATTGCAATGCTTCATTTCGGTTCATTTCTTTCTCTTTCCACGATTGCTTTTGCTTCTTCTTCAAGGTCAGGGAATCTTCTTTTTAGTTCAAAGATTGCCTTCTTTAAGAATTTTGTCTCCTTACTCTTATAGAGCGCTTTTATCAATCTAAGCAAGATATAAGGGGCGTCATTGCTATCTCTATTGTTTTTATATGCTGATGCTAATACCCTTGATGTTTTATTGAATTGGTGATTCCTGGTATATAAATCTGCTATGAAGTAGAAATCATATGGGGATAGATATGAGTGGAGCCCGTTAGCATCTATTTCTTTTTCATAGAAGGATATTAATGTTTTTGCATCCTGTGTTTTTTTTCTTAGCGTCCGTAAGCATTCTTTTGCAACTGAGCCAGCTTCCTTTTTTCTATCGTTTGAACAGTAGATGTCGATCAATTCCTCGCCTATTTTTTGGTTAGATGGATCTTCTTCAAAATTTTCCTGTAATATGACTAAAGCAGTATCAATATCACCCATACTTCTTGCTTCTATGGCTTTTGCAAAACTGGTATCTACATATTCCAGAGTGTTATCTACCAGAGGATTCAAGTATCTCTCGTCAAGATTGTAATATTTTATTACAAGGACTACTATAGCACCGAAGCCGAATCCTCCTACATGTGCCCAGAATGCAACATTGGAGAATTCGCTGAATACGAACGCCTGGAATATTTCGTTTAAAAACCAGAAGGAAAGACATATCCCTGCATATATCGGGAATGTGAGAAATATGGGAGGTAGTAACCAGATAAACAGGAAATATATCTTTGACTTATGATGAAGAACCGCGAATGCTCCCATAACACCAGCGATTGCTCCTGATGCACCAATGAGTGACCCTGATGGTGCAGCGATAATACTAAAGATGAGAGCTGCAACGATCCCTGAAATGATGTAGAAAGCAAGGAAGATAGGTCTTCCCCATTCATCCTCTATATTGCATCCTACGAGCCAGAGGAACCACATATTCCCTATAAGATGACCAAATCCTGCATGCATGAAAATAGATGTTATCAGTTTTAGAAAATTGAATTCAGAAGGCGTGAACCCAAGTTTCTTGATAATATTTGATTCTAATGCATCCTGAAGTTTTTGGTGTTTTGTATTCCATTCCTCCCATTCCTCGTCAGTAAGTCCAAATTCCCTGTTCTTTATCTTTTCCCTCATCTTTTCCCGATTTAGGGCATATGCCCTAAAATTTACTGCCTTATCTTCATCAAGGTGTTTAATATACATCTTGCATTCGAATTCTTGTAACTCCTCTGCTGCATTGTTGATTTTTTTGTCATCCCGAAGCATAATAGGATATGTAATAAAGAGAACAATAAAGTTGAGCGCGATGAGTGAAACTGTTACCAATGGAAATCTACGGACCATAGTTTCAGATCTAATAGGAAATAACATTGGCTCCCTTCCTATTTAAGAAATTTGTTAAATTCACTGCTTTATCCTGTAAGATAATAACATCCTGAAATCTTATTCCGTATTTCTTCGGGAAATATAGACCTATCTGTGTTGAAAATAGCATTCCTGGTTTGAGTATGGAGTTATTATTCGGTGAAAAGACTATCCCATCAATATTAGGAGAAAGGGGTGGACTTATTGGTTCTAAAAAGTTGTCTATATATCCCTTTTCTTTCGCCATCTCTAATACATATTTATATACTTCCTTTACCATCTTACCAGGTGTTAGGAAGTTAAGGAATTTGCTATATATATTACTTGTGTTTAGAAATAATTCCTTCAGGTTTTTGTCAGAAGAACCTATAGTATAAGACCTTGTAACCTCAATCCCAATTCCAGAGCGTATAAGTCCAAAGTTTATGATTAATGGATCACCATCATTTAATCTGGTGTTATTGCTTACCGAGAATGGATTGGATGTATTTTTCCCAAATATAACCTTTGTAGGGAATGCTCTCCTTTCGCCTCCAAAATGATAGATATTTTCATCAATCTTGTTTCTGATAAAGATTTCAGAAACACCTATCTTTATGTCTTTTAAGGTTTCCTCGAGGGCTTTATTACATATCTCTGCATTTCCTTTCAGGGTATCTATACGCTTTTTGTCAGGGAAGAGGAAGTGTCTGATAAAGGGATCATCAATTGACACGGTTTCATAGCCGGGAAGATTGAATCTGTCGATCAAACCAATCTTCTTAGCCCGCAATTTTTTCAACAGGGTGTTCAATCCCTTTACAGGATTCATTCTATTCTCACGGAGAGTCTTTAGACTTTCCTCTATTTTCTTAACTCCATCAGGTGTCTTAATCAGGGAGAATGAAAAGGGGTCTCCAATGAGATAAAGACCCTTCTTTGTTATAAGTAGATAAAATCCAACCTCAATGAGATTGAAAGAATCCTTTATTCCAAGGAGATACATAATCTTGTAAGGATTGGTTATCAGGATTGCATCAAGATTATGCTCTTTAAGTTCTTTTCTTAGAGTACTTAATATGTTTTTATCCACCAATTTCTCTTATTGCTCTGATTACTTCAAGTTTTCTTTTTGCCCTGGAGGTTAAGATAGGGTTTTCGGTCAGTGCTATAATCTCCTTATAGGCATTTTCCGCTTCATTAATCCTGTTCATACTCAGGTATAATTTGCCCATCTGCATAAGGCAGTCTGTTTTGAATGTTTCATTGGTAAATTCATTCAGTGCTTTCTCATAATAAGTCAGGGCTTGAACAATATTTCCTTTTTGTTCATAACACTGAGCAATTCCCTGGTATGCAGATGGAGTAAAGAGTTCATCATATTTGCCATTTATGAATTCTTCAAAATATTCAATAGCCTTATCTATCTGTCCTTCTTTGTAGTATATATTACCAAGCATAAAGGCGGAACGGTATGCAAAGGATGTTCCCCAATACTGGTCTCTTACCATCTCAAATTGTTGTTTTGCTTTCTGATATTCCCCTGAGTTCAACACAACTACCCCAATATTGTAATTTTCTCTTGCCTTTTTTGCCATATTCTGAGAATGGCTACGATATGTGAATAATATTATTATTACAAAGATTATACCTACTATACCCCAGATTACAGGGACCTTATGCTTTTCATAGAAGATGATTGTATTTTCTATACTTTCCTTGAATTCATCTCGTTTAAGATCCTTTCTTTTATACCTTCTCATTCTTCCTCCGTGGTTATATACCCCTGGTAAGATTCGAACTTACGACTTCCGGTTTAGGAAACCGGTGCTCTATCCACTGAGCTACAGGGGCATAAGTTTAATTTTATTGTATGAAAAATCCTTGAATTGTCAATCCTTGTTTTACCCCGCACTACCTCCCAAATTTTTCACCGCAGATGAACGCAGATAAACGCAGAGCACACCGCCGCCCCAAATTTTGTAATTCGATAGAAGAAAAAGCACTGAGAACTTAAAAAAGGATTCAAGGAGTTGGAGAAATGGGTTAATATATTGGTCAGTTAGTGTGTTTAGGATTTAGGGAATGGGAATTATAACCGAACTACTCAGTAGGGACAAGGCATGCCTTGTCCTCTCTTGGATTTGTAGGGGCGAGGTTTCCTCGCCCTTCTTCGAGTCAGGGAACCTGACCCCTACAAAACATTGTAGGCACGGATTTATTCGTGCAAAAAACACGGTTAAAACCGTGCTTACTACTATTTTCCCATTCAACCACTCAACTATTTTTTCCTCTGCGTTTTTCTGCGTTCATCTGCGGTTTCACTAAGGATTTTGGGTTTAGAGAATTAGAATTAATTAAACTTTCTTCTGTGTACTTTCTCTCCTCTGTGTTTTTTTTCTTGTGTGGTGGTGAAGTGATAACAAAAACATTATTTTTCTCTGTGTCCTTTGTGTCTTGTATGATAAAAGTATGGGATTAAAGTTGAATAAAGAAAGGTTTGGTTTTGCTGAAGTTTGTGTTATATTAAAGTTGGATGAGAAGGATCGTGTCTTAGGTTACGAACCTGTCACAAAGTTTCTTCCATCTGACCAGTTAAAGTCGAGGAATAACTTGGTCCAAAGAGACCGTATTTACAAGACTGATGTTAACTGGCAATTTCAACAAGGAGGTGTATGTTATGGAATTCTTTTTAGGATGTGATGTGAGTAAAGGTTATGCCGACTTTGTCATCCTTGACAGCAAGAAGAATATTGTGGAAAGGAATTTTCAACTTGATGATACCTTTGAAAGGCATGCCAAATTGTATGAGGTGTTAAGTATCTTCCAAGAGAAGTACCCATCTGCTATCATCTATGCAGGGTTAGAGAGCACAGGAGGATATGAGAACAACTGGTTCCGCTCATTGAGGAGATTCGGGGATACTCTCAACATCAGGGTTGCAAGGCTTAATCCATATGGTGTGAACCACAGCGGCAAGGCAGGATTAGGGAGGAATATCACTGATAAGATCAGTGCGTATAACATTGCAGAATATCTAATCAACAATGGGGAGAAAGTTGATTACGATAGCAGAGATTATATGGGTGCCCTCAGGAAGAAATGGAAGTTTACGAACATGTTGACAAAACATCTGGTGGATTTGAGGAACGAATTGGAATCCCTGGTATATACTAATAACACAGAGGTTTCGATGTACTGTAAGGATGGGATGTCTA
>JAGLZA010000088.1 GCA_023131835.1 Caldifarciminota bacterium | reverse complement strand
CACCGGATAGATTGGGAGAGATTGCAACTAAGTTTGTTCCCATAGTATCTTCTGCAAGGGCTATGAAAATCATATTCAAGTATTGGGCGAAAAACTATAATCATATCCCCGATGCCGTAGTTGTTGAAGGTCCATTAGCAGGTGGGCATCTCGGTTTTAAGAAAGAACAGATGAATAATCCTGATAATACGCTGGAGAAGATATTATCTGATGTTATCAATGCAATAAAACCCTTTGAGCAGCAGTTTGGTAAAAATATTCCAATAATCGCTGCGGGAGGCATATATACTGGTGAGGACATTTACAAAGTCATGCAATTAGGAGCTCACGGAGTGCAGATGGCAACCAGATTTGTTGCAACTCATGAGTGTGATGCTTCTATAGAATTTAAAGAGGCATATATAAAGTGTAAAAAAGAAGATATTATTACAATTAATAGTCCTGTTGGAATGCCGGGGAGAGCGATAAGAAATCAATTTCTTGAAGATGTTTCTATGGGGATTAGAAAACCATTTGAATGCCCCTGGAAGTGCCTGAAGACCTGTGATTTTAAAAAGGCCCCTTACTGTATAGCTCTTGCATTATATAATGCCAAAAAGGGAAATCTTGAAGAAGGATTTGCTTTTGCAGGAGCTAACGCCTATAGAGTAGATAAGATCATTTCTGTTAAAGAACTTATTGAGAATTTATTAAAAGAGTATGAAGAGGCAGCATATACATAAATTGCTTCGCCTAACCCAGCATAAAAGGTTCGTGCCTAACGGCACTCACACAAACCCAGCACTTTTTGTGTTGGGAAATTTGAGCGCTTTTAATGGATATACAATGGATTTATTGTTTTTGTTTAGAACAGAAAAAAGAGAAAAGTGCTGGGCTTCTTTTATGCTGAAAACGTTAGGCGAAATTGGTACTTTTATAAAATATAAAAATTTGGAGATTATATGATTATTGATTTAACACCAGAATTAACCAATTTTTCAAATAATAATTTTAGTATAATTGGTCGAGCATTAGCTTTAGCTACGAACTTTGAAAAAACTTTTAAAACTTATCTTTTTGCTTTGGTTATTCGGTATAGAACTTACTTTAAAAAGGAAATCAAGGAATTCAATAAGATAAATAATTTAAACAATGATGAAGTATTCAAGCAAATTTTCAAAAAAATATCATTTGATCGTTCAATAAAAATCGTTACAAATATTGCAGCAAAAGGATTTCCAGAAGTAAAAAAAATAAAAAAAGAACTACTAAAAGCAAAAGACGCAAGAAATTTTATAGCCCATGAACTATGTGTTGGCTATTACGATAGCATTGAAACGGATGAATTCCGTAATTTTCTATTAAATGAGTTGAAAGATAAAATAACTTTAATAACTAGGTGTACAATGGGATTGGAAGTATTAATAAATGTTTATAATAAAGAAGAATTAAATATAAATGTCGATAATTGCACTAAGAAATTAGTAGATTGGGCTATAGACGTTTTTGACTGAAAAGCACCAACTTCATCTAACGGCGGATATACGCTGCGCCCTTCGGGTTTGGCCTTCGGCACATTCGGCATTGCCAAACGTCGTATATTCGCGGAACGTTAGGTGCCATTACAAAAGGAGTAAGGAATGGATAATTTATTAGATCGAGTGATTGGCCAATTTGATACATTAATACCTTTTTTGGCTATTTCTCGCGAAGATGTATTTAATCTCATAAATAGAGAAAGAAATATTTGGTTTTCTCAAGATCAGAGAACGGCTTTGCCTGGTTCTTACGCAATTTATCGAATGCAAATCACTCATTCGGCTTTCTTACTCGGATATTCATATTTTGAAGCTTTTCTCGTTGACCTTGTACGACAGGTTTATCTGTCTAGGCCCACAATGCTACCAAAAGAAAAACAGTTAAAATATGGTGAAATTCTGAAAACCACTGACTATGAAGATATTCTCGAATTGATGATCGAGAGAGAAATTATCGATCTTTTCTATAAACGAATGGATGAAGTTATAAAGTATTTTGAAGAAAAACTGAAATTAGAATGGCTTGATAATTATAAAGCTAAGACTATTGTTACTTCTCATCTTCGCAATTGTATCATTCACAACCTTAATCGTGCCGATCATCGTTTATCTCAGATTTCAGAATACAATGTTGGTGATGAAATCGAGTTAAGTCCATCCGATGTTCACTCGTTTGGATTAAAAGCGCGTGAGTTGGTGCGACATTTGTATAACCAAACAAGTAAAAAGCATTTCAAAAGTAACAGCGGCTAACAGCGTGTTTGCGGTTCGCTACGCTCACCCAAATGCCTGAGGACTTCACAAACACCGAAACCGTTATCCATCATCTCGTTAAAACGAAAATAATGCGGAATTCTACTCTGCAACATCTGGAAAAAGCAACGCTTAATTTTGTATAACTCCTCCTACATAAGACACCTTCTCTTCTTGACTTTTTTATTTTTTACTGTATGATTACATATAAAGGAAGAGGAATACAAGAGTCTTCATTCAGACTGAGGGCATCTAAAGTGAGTATTTTCAGGAGGTGAGAAATGAACAGGATATCTATAAAAATAGCTGCAATTATTTGCTTTACCATTATAGGCTTTATATCCTTTAACATAACAATATCCGCACGTGAGGCAACTTCTGTAAAATCAAATAGCGTATGTTTTGATAAGTATGATCTCCATTTCTTTGGACACGCTACCAGTTCCACTCCGCATAGCGTAATCCGACTCGATAATAACGGAGAGATTCTATTGGCTTGTCAAATGGGCAAAACCATAGAACAAATGAAGGTGGGCGGCATCCAGGTAACACAGAGCCAGATAAGACTTCTGGAGGACTGGCGATTATTAAAGAAAGAAGACAATACCTTTAAAACCAATTTCCCAATCTTAGATTCTACAAAAACCGAATACTTGAGAAAAATCACTAAAGAGGCTGCACTCAGAATAGGTCCTGAATTAACGGGAGTAGTATATGCTCTAAAAGAGGTTCTGGAATTTGAAGGTCATGGAGAGAATACCTATACAATCCTTTTCTCCTATGTTTTGGATGATCTTGTTTGGGATGAATTAGAAGAAGCAAGAAGAATTATGGAAAGAAAAATTACTATTGAAAAGCCATTTTGGGCAGGTTTTTTGTGGGCTTTGTATCCACCAAGAGCGTTTTCTTGTGGCACTAACTCATCAGTAGATCAAGGAATTGGTTTATACCTTAACTGGAGCAAAAAAGGAGGTAAATTAATATTTTCAGTGTATTCCAATCCTGAAGCCTATACCTATCTATTTCAAAATATTGTGAAGTATGGAAAAGTCAAAAACAAAAAAGCAATAACATTTTTTAAGCCTTACAATATCTTTGATTCCGCTGGTAATCTTACAATTCCCATTGTAGTGGAGGATACGTCTAATAACATATATAAACTCAGCAAGATACTCGCTCAAAAGGTTGCAAAGCAAGTTATAAATACTCTTAATATTATAGACCTCAAGAGTGAATTATCTATAAAGGATAGTGGTAAAATAATAATAGTAGTATACCATGAACTTATGTGGGACCTTCTAGATTATTTTGAAAGTCAGGGTGTCATTCAGAAACCTGTTATTTTTGCTAATCCTGAGAAGGCTGGATTGAAGGATGTAGCCGATCTGATATTTATTGTAAAACAGAAAAACCAGAAGTAATTGTGCATTGATTACCTTTCAATAGATAGCCTTTAGCTAATAAAAAAAATCCTCAAAATTATTGATTGTTTCCTTTTCTTTTTCTCCCTTTTTTCTTCTGAAAACACAAATATTTTAAATCGTGCAGAAACCGTGGCTAAAAAAATGGGTTTATTGAGCTCGTAGGGTTCATTAGGTTCGTCCCTAATTAACTATTTAACCATTCAACTATTTAACTAATTCCTTTCGCTTGAAATTTACCCAGAATTAGACACAGATAACACAGGTAATCACTGATAAAAAAATAAATTAAAGAAATCAGTGTCTTTTAGGGGAAGTGAAGGGGTTTCTTTAAATCAGTTTAATCAGTGAAAATCCGTGTCAAAAAAATGGGTGGGAGGAGGGGCAACAAAGAATCATTCTCAAAAACCGTGAAGAAACCGTGGCTAAAAATGGGAGGGGTAGGGTTTAGAAAATCCGAATTAATTAAACTTTCTTCTGCGTTCATTGCGTTGGATGCGTTGAAAACCTATACTCCTCACCAGAGATTGCGGAGTCGGGTTTTACGCTCGGTGGTAGACAGATGTGTTTTAAGGTTGGTGAGTTAGTGAGTTGGTCAGTTAGTCAGTTCCTCCCAGACCTCCACGAGGATTAGGGATTAGGATTTAGGTGTTAGGATTTAGGGCACAACCCAGACCTTCACCAGAATAAGAAAGGCGAAGATGTCATACTGTGCAACCACCGAGCTTGTTTACCCGTGTTTGTCTGCATTTAAATAAGGGGGTGAGGTGATAGGACATTTTGAATTTTACACTTTGCATTTTTCAATGGAGCGAAGCGACTATCTGTGTCCTCTGTGTCTTAATTTAGGATTTTGGATTTAGGGGTTGGGATTTAGTTTTATTTTTTTACCTAATAAAATAATTAACAAATTAACCAATACACTCTGTGTCTCTGTGGTTAAAAAGGGGGTGGTTCTGCACTAATTCATTCCAATATTTCTTCATTTTCAACCTTCCAGGCCGGGTCCACGATACACAGAAAGATTAGATCATCCGTTCCTGTGTTTTTTATTTGCTGAATCGAATCCGGAGGGATGTAAATTGCCTGTCCGGCAAAAACTTTCTCCTTTTCGTTATCTATATACATTTCCCCTTCACCTTCCAGTATATAGTAGACTTCAGCACTCTTCAACCTGTGTGCGTAAGTAATTTCACCGGGCTTAACTATTGCATAGGCGAGACTATACCCTATAGTAACATCTTCCCTTGAAGGATTTAATAATTCTCTTAAGATGGTGTTGTCACCTGCAATTATTTCCTCACATTTTCTAAAATCTTTTATAAGCATAATCTTCCCCCTGGATTTAAAGGATTATATAATATCAGGGCAAATAAAACGTCTTGCATATATTTCATAAATACGATATAATCATACAGTTGAAGATAATAATTGCAAGGAGTAAGGAGTAAAAATTTGTTGGAGTTTCATTGTTTTATGTAGGGGCAACCCTTTTCGGTTGCGAGAGATGAGAAGGCAGGTGCTCGCCCAATGTAATGAAGATGTTCAAAATATCATAGAGGAGGTATGACAATGAGTGAAAGAGATTCGATAGTGGAACTAAGTGAGAAAAGAACCTTTCCTCTGTTTGAGAAAAGCACAAAGATGCTTGAAGCAGGACAGGTTTGTCTGGACCCTGGAGAGGAGTGTGAAAAACATACTACAGGTCATTATGAAGAGATGCTGATAATTCTGGATGGAGAGGGAAGGATTTTACTCGACGGAAAGGAACTTTTTGTAAAAGGAAATTCCGTGGTATATATTCCTCCATATACCTTTCATAGTCTGGTTGCAGGAGATAGGAATCTGAGATATATTTATATGGCTACTCCTACCTATTTTGACCCAGAACACATAGGTTGGATTGAGGTCTGGAATAGTTTAAGGGAAAAAAGTGTTTGGACTAAATATAGCGGAGAGGTCAGTGACCCATGGGAGGGAATAGCCGATCATTACGATGAATGGAGCACATCCATAAATTACCCTGGTAAGTTATTGGACAAGGTCTTTCGGTTTTTGAAGAATGATTCCAAAGTATTGGAGATAGGTCCTGGAACAGGGGCGTTTACCTTGCCCATTGCAAAGTGGGTGGAAGAGGTTGTGGCTTTAGAGCCATCTGCTGCCATGCGGAAAATTTTAGAGAAGAAAGCAGAATTCAACAATATTTCCATTTTACCTCAAAGATTCGAAGATGTGGAGGATATTGGTAAATTTGATGTTGTGCTGGCGGCGTATAGTCTGGGGGTGAAAGACCTTAAATCAACGATTGAAAAAATGGCCAATCTTTGTAAGGGATATTGTATAATCATTGATGGGGATAGAGCTACTAACGATGGAATTAGAGTTGCAGATACAATACTCAAGAAAAAACTCGAAGTAGAAGAGGTTCCCTGGTGTTCTTATCTCTCTAAGATAAATGCCCTGCACCAGATGGGAATTTTTGCTAATGTTGAGATTGAAAATGAAAGAGGAGATGTGCTATGGAGGATTTATCTCAAACAACGAAAAAATATGTATGAGAGACTTGGAATATGGAAGGAAGGAGTTGAGATAGAGGTAATGGTGGATTTGAAAGATAAAGACCTGTTGGTAGATAGAAATGGAGAACTTTACCTTTTAAGTAATGGTGTTCATGCACTCATCTGGTGGGCAAATAGATAGTTAAGCGCAACCCAGGATGTTGAGGGTAAGATATATCTTGCCCCTACTCCACTTTCGAAGAAATTCGTTCCTACATTTTCGCGACAGGGATGTCGCTCCTACTTAACTTTAATTGAATTGTTGAATGATTAAATTGTCAAATAGGCGTTCCCAATATTAGCCATTTCAACAATAACCTATTTAACTATTTTCCCATTCAACCACTTAACTATTTTTCCTTTGTCTTCTTTGTGATTCCTTTCTTGTGGGTTGGTGGAGAGGAATTTTGCATTTTGCACTTTGCATTCTTCAATTTTCAATGGAGCGAAGCGACTATTTGTGTCCTTCGTGTCTTCATGGTGAAATAAGGGGGGGATTGTCAGGGCCTCCTCTGTGTCCTCTAAAACACAAAAAATAAAGGGGATTGGTGGGGCTCTTTAGTTCTCAGTGACCTCTGTGGTTAAATAGGGGGGTGTGGGGAGAGTGAATAAGGGTTGACTTTATAAGGGATATAGATATTATAAAACACTATGAAATGGGTGTATATAGAGGATATTCACAAGTATGAAGGGCAGGAAGTAGAGCTTCGAGGATGGCTGCATAATAAGCGGTCCAGTGGGAGAATAAAATTCTTAATGATCCGTGACGGGACTGGATTTATTCAGGGGGTAGCTGCAGAGAAAGATACTGATGATGAGGGTTTTGCCCTTATCAATGACCTCAATCAGGAAGCATCCATTGTGGTCAGGGGATCAGTCCACAGGGAGCAAAGAGCACCTACAGGATATGAACTATCCGTCAGGTCAATAGAGGCTATACAGAATAAGGAAGGTTATCCGATTAGCCCAAAATCTCATGGTGTGGATTTTCTCCTGGGGAACCGTCATCTATGGGTGCGTTCATCAAAACAGTGGGCGGTCTTGCGAATACGTGCGGAGGTGGTAAGGTCTGTACAGGAATACCTGTGGGAGAAGGGATTCCTTCAACTCGACGCTCCTATCTTTACTCCTGCTGCCTGTGAGGGCACGACTACCCTCTTTGAGGTGAATTACTTTGGCGAACCTGTTTATCTATCCCAGAGTGGACAACTTTATAGTGAAGCTACAGCCCTTGCATTCAGCAGGGTCTATTGCTTTGGTCCTACATTCCGCGCAGAGAAATCAAAGACCCGTCGTCATCTAACAGAGTTCTGGCAGATAGAGCCTGAGATGGCCTATGCCCATCTTGAAGATGCAATGGAACTGGCTGAGGGTATGGTTGGGAATGCTATCCATCGTGTTCTTGAGAAAAGAAAGGAGGAGCTAAGAACCCTGGATAGGGATACGACATTGCTTGAATCAACAATCACTCCCTTTCCTCGTATCAGGTATGAAGAGGCGGTCAGGCGAGTGAATGAATTAGGCGAATCAATGGAATATGGCGATGACTTCGGTGCTCCACAGGAGACAGTGCTTGCCATGAGTTTTGATACTCCGTTTATGATAACCCATTTCCCAATAGATGTAAAAGCCTTTTATATGCGAAAGGACTCAGAAACGGGTGACACCCTATCCTTTGATCTACTGGCTCCTGAGGGTTACGGTGAGATCGTAGGCGGCGGTGAAAGGGAATTCGATATAAAGGAATTGGAAAAGAGTATAGAAAGTAGAGAGCTTCCAATGGAGGCTTTCCAGTGGTATCTTGATCTCCGTAGATTTGGTTCTGTTCCACATGCTGGTTTTGGCCTCGGCATTGAACGATTAGTTGCCTGGATTTGTGGCATAAAACATATCAGGGAGACAATACCCTTCCCCAGAATGCTGGGGAGAGTTTATCCTTAAAAGGAGGTTATTATGTTTTTAATTATTTTATTTTTTACTATTCAGATAGAAGGGGATTACTATATTCAACTCAATCATACCTCCAGTTCGACCAATCTCTTTTTCCTTGACAGGGGTTTTTTGAATCCCGCTGAAGGCACCGGAATAATAGGAGCAGATATCAATCCGGCAGTATTAGCCTCATCAGGGAATCTTGATTTCTTTACTGGTTTTTCTTTTTCAGGGAAGAGCAGCTCTACACTTGAAGATTCATTTGATGTCGGAGGTGTTGAAGAGTCTATTTATGTTCCCTTTGACTTTGGATATAGTGAGATGGGTGGGATGGATTTTATAGGTATCTCAAAGAGGATAGGACGGTTTGGAATAGGAATTTCCTCTGCACGGGGTTATAAATGGGGGTTGGAGATGGGGTTGAATGGGAGCATCCATGGTGATTTTCATCCTGAAGAACCATTTAAACTAACGCATTCCGATCACCCTGATATCCCCGAGGGTGATACCATTGTAGTAGATATTCCATTTAATGGTGGGATATCTGTCGAATGTGCGGATCCGTTCAAGATTGAGTATTCATCATCTCCTATCTTCGTTGGCGCAGGGACCGGTATTGGCCCCATAAAGATTGGTGCTGGTTTGAAGTTCAGCAGGAATAAATTGCACGGTAGTGGGAATATTGCTGTTATCCCTGATACCTTCTCGGTTTCTGTAGATACCACTGTAGAGGGTTCCCTTGGGGATATGTGGGTTGTTGATGTTGCTGGAACTGCTTTTATCAATGATACCCTATTCTACGGAAACCTTCAGGGTGATATTGAAGCGACACAAACTGCGGTTAATGTCGGATTACTTCTTGATGCAAAGATATTAAAGGTCTCTCTGGTCTATGAGTTTGGTAATGGATTCGGCCTTTTGGGCGAATATGGGTGGCTCTTTACTCAGATAGCGGAACTGCCCGATAGTTTTGATATTGATACTACAGGTATGAATGTTGATACTGTAAACCATCAGATTACAGGGAATGTAGGAATCACCATAAGCGACCTACAAAAAAAGGTTAATCAGGAGATAGGTGATGCAAATCTTCAGTTTGTAGGTTATCATTCATTGAAAGCTGCACTCCTGTTGAAGATTCCCGGGATAAAACTCGGAATAAACGGAGCAATAGACCTTCCTGCTTCCAACGAACTCAATATTCAGAGAATAAGTGCGGGAGTCTTTTTAGGACTTCCCGTTCCTGTTCTGGATGTTTCTTTCGGGGTTGCAGGTAGCATACTATGGCTGAATACGGAGAGTCCGGATATTGAAGACATATTCATTCCATCAGCCACTGTAGGTCTCTCGGTAGGTTATAAACACGACAATTTCAGGATTGCAATCCCTCTCAAGATGAATATAACACAGGTTTTATTGGGAACTATGACTAAATTGGAAGAAGAGGAGTTTACTTTTGATTTCTGGGAAAATATAAATTTTGGTATTGGTATCGGGATAAGTTTATAAAAAGGAGGATAAATGGCTGTTCGTGTTGGTATTAACGGTTTTGGTAGGATAGGAAGATGTATCCTGCGGGATGCAGTGAACCGAGATGATATCGAGGTCCTTGGTATAAATGATATTGCGGATATTAATACGCTTGCCTATCTCTTTAAGTATGATTCTGTTCATGGCAGATTTAAGGGGAGTGTTGAGATTAAAGGGGATTCCCTTATTGTAAATGATAAGGAAATTCCCTTCTTTAAGGAGAAGGATCCTGCATCTCTACCCTGGAAGGAACTTGGTGTAGATATAGCGATTGAAGCAACAGGGATATTCAGGAAGAAGGATGAGGCAGCAAAACACCTGGAAGCCGGGGCAAGGAAGGTTATTATTACGGCGCCAGCCAAGGGGAAAGATAAGGTTTTTACTCTTGTCTATGGAGTAAATCATTCAGAATACAATCCGGATGAGCATGATATAATATGCAATGCTTCCTGTACAACCAATTGCTTTGCTCCAGTGGTCAAGGTTCTGCATGAATCCTTTGGGATAAAACGCGGTCTTATGACCACAACTCATGCCTACACATCTACCCAGAAAATCCTCGATCTACCCAGCAAAGATTTGAGGAGGGGAAGGGCTGCTGCATTATCTATCATACCTACAACAACAGGAGCATCTACGGCAACTATAGAGGTGATACCAGAATTAGAGGGTAAACTCGATGCAATAGCTTTGCGGGTTCCTGTTCCGGATGGCGCTATTGTGGACTTCGTATGTGAGGTGGCAAAGGAGACCACAGAGGAAGAGGTAAATGCTAAATTCAAGGAATATGCAGAAGGGGAATTATCTGGTGTTCTTGAATATTTAAAGGATCCAGTTGTTTCTATTGATATCATCGGAAACCCACATTCTTCGATATTTGACCCGGGATTTACAAGGGTGGTTGGCGGGAAAATGGTCAAGGTTCTATCCTGGTATGATAATGAATGGGGATTTTCGATTAGGGTAATTGATGTAGCCATAATGATGGGTAAACGCCTATGATAAATATACCTTCTATACATGACCTTGAACTCAAAGGAGAGCGAGTTCTTTGTCGTTTTGATTTTAATGTCCCAATCAAGGATGGAGTAATCCGGGATGACTCGAGATTAACCGCAGCCCTACCAACCATTGAATATCTCATTGAAAAGAAGGCAAGGATAATAATGCTCTCTCATCTTGGACGCCCTAAAGGAGAGAGGGTTGAGGAATTATCACTTTTCCCGGTTGCTATGAAATTAGGGGAATTGTTGGGGAAAGAGGTGAAATTCGTTGATGGAACTATTGGAGATGTGGTGAAAGATGCGGTGGGGAGACTTGAGGAAGGAGAATTACTGCTTCTTGAGAATACACGCTTTCATCCGGAAGAAGAGGAAAATGATCCTGACTTTGCCTGGGAACTCGCATCAATTGCTTCTGTTTATGTAGATGATGCTTTTGGAACCGCTCACAGGAAACATGTATCCACCTATGGAGTTGTAGGGTTCTTTGAGAAAAAAGCAGCAGGATTACTTATGTTGAGAGAGATTGAGAATCTTGAGAAACTCCTTCTGGATCCGCCTTCTCCCTTTACACTAATACTCGGAGGGGCAAAACTGGAAACCAAGATACCGGTTATAAAAAACCTTGCCCCACTTGTGGATAATCTTCTCATTGGAGGGGGGATGGCTTTTGGTTTTCTTGCCAAAAAGGGAATTGATGTAGGGGAGTCTTTAGTGGATGAATCCCTTTTTCCTGATATTGAGAATATATTCTCCGTACTTAAACAGAATGAAGTAAAATTGATTCTTCCGGTGGATGCTGTTATCACAAAAGAACTAAAGGAAGGAGCAGAGAATAAAATCGTTGATATTGATAACATCCCTCTCGAATGGAAGGGTGTTGATATTGGGCCTAAGACAATAGAGGAATTCAACTCAATAATAAAGGAATCCAATACCATTTTCTGGAACGGCCCCCTTGGCGTTTATGAGGTCTCTCCATTTGGTAAGGGAACATATGAGGTTGCGACTGCAATAGGTGAAGTAACAAAAGAAGGTGTTCTAACTGTAGTAGGTGGAGGAGATACAGATAAGGTAATCAGGGATTACTCTATTGATGTTGTCCATCTCTCTACAGGTGGTGGAGCATCACTCCGATTCCTATCGGGCGAGGAATTACCTGCAATCTCAGTATTGAAATAGGGGTGATATGATGAGAAAATTTCTTATTGGCGGGAACTGGAAGATGTATAAGGGTGCTCGGGAGACAGAGGAGTTTATAAACACACTAAAAACCTCTAAGGTTGATATTAGTGATATTGATGTGTTTATTGCACCTCCATTTACCTCTTTACCTGTGGCAATTGAATTGCTTTCTAACTCAAATTATGCTGTAGGTGCCCAGAATATGTTCTGGGAAGAGGAAGGTGCTTATACTGGTGAGATATCCCCTGTGTTTTTGAAAGAACTTGGAGTGGAATGGGTAATCTTAGGTCATTCCGAGAGAAGGATATATTTTGGTGAAACAGATGAGGGAGTGAGAAAAAAATTAAAAACGGCCTTGCGCTTAGGGCTAAATGTTGTTATATGTATAGGAGAAACAGAAAAGGAGAGGGAAGAGGGTAAGGCGGAGGAGATAGTAAAGAGGGAGATAATAGAAGCACTTAAGGGTGCAGAGGTGGATCCCGAAAGGATTGCTTTTGCATATGAACCTATTTGGGCAATTGGAACGGGAAAGACAGCAAGGCCTGAGGATGCAGAAGAAATGCATAGGATAATAAGAGGTTCGTTGGGTAATAAGGGAGAAGAAGTCAGGGTAATATATGGAGGTTCAGTGAAGCCGCATAATGCAGAAGAATTGCTAAGACAGGATAACATCGATGGAGCTCTTATTGGAGGGGCTTCATTGGATCCCGTGAGTTTTATAGAAATAATTGAGGCCGTAAGGAGGGTATAGTGTTAGGTCTGATAATGGGTATTCATGTATTTATTGCGATTCTGCTAATACTCATAATACTGATGCAGCAGACCCATGGTTCTGGTATGAGTTCGGTATTTGGAGGTGGAGGGAGTGGTTCTTTCTTCGGTGGAAAGGGAGCTTCACCCTTTCTTGTGAAGATAACAGCAGTTCTTGCAGTTCTCTTTTTCGTAACCTCTACTTCCATTGCAATGGTTGTGCCCAGACAGACTGTGACAGGTGATATTCAGAAGCAGTTAAGGGAATCCATTCCTGCTGACAGAGGGATTCCCATTGAAGGAATTATTCCTGAACAGCAAACAGAGTTGCCTGAACCATCTAAGGGTTTAGAAGAAGAAGTGCCTCTACAATTACCAGAACTGCCCATTCAACCAGAAGGAGGAAACTGATGTTTGTAGTATTTGAAGCAAAGGGATTTCAATGGGTTGGAGATATTGGTTCCAAGGTAAAGATACCCCACATCAACATAGAGGTGGGAGAAGAGGTTACATTTGATAGAGTCCTTCTTGTGAAGAATGGAGGGGTTATAATTGGGCGTCCCTATATAGAGGGGGCGTTAATAAAGGGAGTGGTTCTGGACCATGGAAGGGATAGAAAGATTATTGTTTATAAATACAAGAGACGTAAACGTTATAGAAGAACAAGGGGACACAGACAGTCATACACTGAGATAGAGCTCAAAGATGTTGTTTTAAATAAAAAGAAAGGAGGGGAAGATGGCGCATAAGAAAGGTGTGGGTTCTTCCCGCAATGGTCGCGATTCAAATCCTCAATACCTTGGTGTTAAGAAGTTTGGTGGGGAGGAGGTTCTGGCCGGTATGATACTGATGCGTCAGAGAGGAACTAAGTTTCATCCCGGATGGAATGTTGGCAGAGGGGGTGATGATACCCTATATGCTTTGATTGATGGCAGGGTTGAATTTGGAAGAAGACACGGGAAGAAGGTCATCAATATCGTATCTGAATGAGATTTGCCCTTTGTGGTGCCGGGAGGGTTGGGACCTCTCTTGCTGAATCACTAAAATCAGCTAACTGGGAATTTCTCGGATATTATTCTATTTCCTATCCCGAATGGGTAGAAGAGAATGAAAAATTATCGGATCCCAGGCAATTAGATTATAAAGATTTATTGGTCATACTTGCCCTTCCTGATAAAGCAATTGAATTTCTATCCGGAGAGCTTCCTTCCGATCTAATAGTAGGACATACGAGTGGTTCACTGAATCATATGGCCATCAATGCTCCATATCCAAGAGCGAGATTCTCCTTGCATCCTCTTTGTTCCATTTCCACCTATGGTATGGACCTCTCTGGTGGGTTCTGGGGAATTGAAGGGGATTCTTTCGGGATTTTGACTGCCAGGAGGATCGTTAGTGCACTGAAGGGTAGAGCATTCTATGTCGAATCAGATAAGAAACCTCTGTATCATTTAGCTTCGGTTGTTTCAAGCAATCTTATGAATAGTTTACTCTATATCGGAAATGAATTATTCGCAAGTTGTGGTTTAGAGGAGGATATAGCATTTAATCTTGGAGAATCAACCCTTAAGAATATCAAAGATAAGGGATATGTTGCTTCTCTAACAGGGCCTATTGAAAGAGGAGATTACGATACACTGAAGAGGGATCTGGAAGCCCTAAAAGGATTTAATCCTTCACTATTACCCATGATTTCTGAATTGCTAATGGTTAACCTTAAGATAGCAAAAGAAAAAGGATTAAGTGAAGAAGATGCTGATTCTATTTGTTCTATTATTTCAAATTACAAAAACTCCTGAAGTCCTTTCCCCCTCTGATGTAGTCATTGGGATGGAAGGCTTTGGCTTGAGTTCTTTTCAGGATTCAAAGATAGATACCTTTAAGGTAAAAATAACGGGTAAACTCCCTACTTCACCTACAGGAAAGACTATATTCCTGGCGGAACTAAAGGGGGATGTGGTGGATGAAGCGGGTGTGCTCTCTGGTATGAGTGGTAGTCCTGTCTATATTGACGGGAAACTCCTGGGAGCAGTGGCATATGCCTGGGCATTCTCAAAGAAGCCTATCTGTGGTATCGTACCTTTTGAAGATATGAAATCTGATGGGTCTTCTTCCTATGGTGATGCCAAAGGATTGACTCCTATAGCACCAGTCCTGAATGTGGCTGGTTTTCATTCCGATGCCATATCCCTGCTCGATTCACTACCCGGTAATTTTCATCTCACCTCAGGACAGATAAGCGGGAAAGGGATGCAATCCACCCTAATTGTTCCCGGAGGTGTTTGTGGCGTGGTTCTTGTTACCGGAGATGGTAGTATTTCTATGATGGGGACCATAACTGCAGTGATAGGAGATACGATTTATGCCTTTGGGCATCCGGCGTTCGGAACCGGGGTGTCAAGTCTTCCTTTATCCGAGGGTGGAGTTAGCGGTTATCTTCCCTCCTATTACAGTTCTTTTAAGTTTTCAAATCCGGGAAATATTATTGGAACAGTAGTTTTAGACGGTTTTTCGAGTATAAAAGCAATAAGGGGTAAGGTTCCCCCAATGGTAGGTTGCAGGATAAAATTAAATGACAGGGAAAGAGAATATAGAATAACGGCAATGAGAAATCTTTCATCCGATCTTGTAGGATTCCTCATATATACAAATTGGTTGGAGGAGATGGGAACTTATAGCCCGGCTACAATAAAGGGGAGACTTAACCTGTATACCAATCAGGGCAATGTGTCTATTTCTTCTGCTATGAGCGGCCACTATCTTTATAGGGATATATATGGATGGGTAAGAGGATTGCTTTTAGATATTCAGACCAATCGATATATGGGAATCGAAGTAGATTCGATAATGGTTGATATAGATGTTGAAAAAGAGATAAGAGAATATAGCATCAAGGAGATACGCCTTAAGAAGACGGAGTTCAAGTTAGGTGAAACAATAAATGTATCCATCATAATAGACCAATATAGACAACCTGATACAACCATTTCTGTTTCCCTCTCCATCCCTGATGAGCCCTGTGATTTGATGCTTAATGTTTCAGGAAGTTTAGAATACTTAAATTATGAAAGTAATAGGATTCCGGAGAAATTTCAGTTTGATGATTTTCATGAATGGAGAGAGTTTATAAATTCCCTGCCACCGAATGACAGGGTAATTATTTCGCTCTATAAAAAAGGTAAGTCAATCGGTGTTGGAAATCTTGAGTTAAAGGACCTGCCATTTAGTCTTCAAAAATTACTCAATAAAGATAGCAATGTGTCTGGGAATAAGTTTTTCCCCATTGAAAGAAAGGAGATTCCATTAGATGGACCGGTTAGTGGTGAATCCACACAGAGGGTATTGATCAGGAGGTAATATGTTGTTTTTTCTTTTATCGTTTTCGTATTTCTGGACATATTCGGGAGATTCACTCTATAAAGGTAGAGTAGAGGGAACGATTATTTCCAGTGATTCCATATTCATAGGTAATAGGATTGAAAAACTTACCACAGATGGTGATGGGTTTATATCGGATATAATAGACGGGAAGGATGGAATCTATTATGGCGTTTCTGAGACGGGTTTCATAATCAGGCTCAGTAAGGGAACCATCGATACTATTATGGATACAGATGGAAGGTTAATCAAATTGGGAAAGAGAGGGAATCTTATTATAGCAGGTCTTTCACCGGGAGGAAAGTTATTATCAATCAAGGGTAAAGAAATTGTAGATTCCATATCTATCGATTCGGATAATATATATTCTATCCTTGAATGGGAAGGGGATCTACTTGTTGGAACGGGCCCGGAAGGTAAAATATACAAAATAGCAAAGGATAATAAGATAGAGAAATTCTATAAAACGCAAGGTGCTTCTGTAACCAGGATGACAATCCATTCAGATAGATTGTTTGTTGCGACCTCAGACCCGGGACTTGTCTATGAGTTATATCCGGATGGAGAGGGGAGGATCTTTTATGATACAGGGCTTGATGAGGTGAACGGGTTGGGATTCTGTGGGGATACTCTCTGTGTCTCTGGTATTTCACTTGCTAATAGTGAACCTGATGGAGAAGTGAAGTTCCTTATCAACAACAGGGAATTTACCTCATATAAAGGGACTTCAATACTCTGCGGCGTAGAGATGGAAGGCAGATTCTATGCCGGAGAAGCAGAAGATGGACAGATTGGAGAATTCCATCGAAGGAATTTTCTTATAGTGGCAGACCTTGAGGAATCCAGAATAACTGCATTAAGGAATTTAGGGGATGTACTCTACATAGGGACAGGATATCCACCGAATATCTATAGAATAAAGAAAGAGAAAAATAAAAAGGGCTCATATACATCATCAATCTTTAACGGAGGAATAGGGGTTGTCTGGGGGAATCTTTTTTATGAAGGTAATGGCGATATATCCTTCTTTATAAGGAGTGGTAAAAAGGAAGAGGTGGATTCCTCCTGGATCAACTGGAAGTCCATTAAGAAGGGTATAGAGGTTGAGGATCCTTTCATTCAGTGGAAGGCTGACCTTAAAGGAGAGAAGACATATCTTAAAGAGGTCAGAATATCCTATAGGGAGAGGAATTCGTCCCCTGAGATAACGCTATTTGCTGTTTTGCCACCAGGGGTTGGGTGTGGCGGAGGAACAAGTGGTCCACAGCACCGTGAATTTCTTTCTCCGGAAAAACAAACAAAACTAAGAAAAATGGGTTTCTTTATTCCCGAGCAGTCTTATCAGCTACCGAAGGGGATCCGATGTATTTACTGGCAAGCAATGGATCCGGATGGTGATCGCCTGCTCTCTGATTTGTATCTCAGGAGAGAGGGAGACGAATTCAAACGAATAGGTCCTAAGATCAAGGATGATGCCTATTTTCTTGATACCCGCCCTTATCCTGATGGTGTCTATATGGTGAAGATTATAACAACCGACATAACCGATCAACCCAATCCCTTAACTGACACGGACATTGTCCAATTCATCGTAGATCATTCTTCACCAGAGATCAAGGGAATAAAGAAGAAAGTTGTAGGAGATAGTATCTCGATATCTGGTATTGCATCTGATGAACTATCAACCATACCGGCGGTGTTTTATAAAGTTCCTCTGAATGATAATACTGATGATTTTGAATGGAGGATTGCAATAGCTGCAGATGGACTCTTTGATGAGAAACAAGAGCTGTTTTTATTTATGGTAAAGGAGGGGGTCAGGTATATAGCAATAAGGGTTTTTGATAAACATAACAACGACAGGGTAATGCGAATCGAATTATGAAAATTGGCGTCCTCTATGGTGGATGGTCTGCTGAGAGAGAGATATCCATTCTCTCCGGAAAGAAGGTAGCGTCTGCTTTAAGAAACAGGGGATATGATGTCATAGAAATTGATGTCGGTCGGGATATACCGCAAGTTTTAGAGAAGAACCCTATAGATATTGCCTGTATAATGTTACATGGAAAGCCAGGAGAGGATGGAACTATTCAGGGACTTTTAGAGACAATGGATATTCCATATACGGGGTCAGGTGTTCTATCAAGTGCTCTTTGTATAAATAAGGTTTTCACCAAGAAAATTTTGCTCTCTTCTGGAATCCCAACCCCTCCTTTTAGATATCCCGTAAGTGCGGATATTGTTCCTATGGATCTGCCATATCTTATAAAACCTGTCTTAGAGGGTTCCTCTGTAGGTATAACCATAGTGAGGGAGAAAGATGAGCATTATAAAGCTGTCCAACGGGCAAATGAATATGGCGATTCCTTTGCTGAGAAGTATATAGATGGAAGAGAAATTACAATTGGAATACTCGGGGATATGGCACTCCCTATTCTTGAGCTGATTTCCAAAAACGAATTCTATGATTTTGAGGCAAAATACACTCAGGGGATGACTGAATTTATTATTCCTGCGAGGCTGGATGATGAAATGACTGAAAAGGTCAAAAACATAGCACTAAAAGCGCATAGTGCTCTTGAATGCAGGGATTTCTCAAGAGTGGATTTCATGGTGGACGGGGAGGACATCTATGTTATTGAGATAAATACTATACCTGGTATGACCGACCTCTCTGATCTACCGGCAGAAGCAAAGGAGATTGGAATTGAGTATGATGAGCTGGTGGAAGAGATCCTCAAATTGGCACTTGAGAGGCCTAAATGAATTCGTTTGCTTATAAAGAAAGGAAGAAAGCGTATGAAACCCATTGAAGAGATTAAAGAGATACTTGTAAAGCACAAAGGGGAGATAAAAGAAGAGTATAGAGTAAAAGAGATTGGCATTTTTGGTTCTTATGTCAGGGGAGAGCAGAGAAGAAGAAGTGATATTGATTTGCTTGTCGAGTTTGATGAGCCTGTGAGCCTTCTTGATTTGGTAAAAGTGGAAAACTACCTATCCGAACTTTTAGGTATAAAAGTTGACCTTGTGCCTAAAAAAGATGTCAGACCAGAGCTAAAAGAGAAGATTCTTAAAGGTGTGATTTATCTATGACGCATGATATTTCTATTTATATTAAGGATATATTTGAAAATATGGAACGTGCGGAGAGGTTTGTAGAAGGTATGGATTATGAGGATTTTTTTAAAGATGAGAGGACAAATTTTGCAGTTATAAGATGTATTGAAATTATGGGAGAAGCAGCAAAACATATCCCTGATGAAATTAGAGAAAAATATCCTGAGGTTCCCTGGAAAGATATTGCAGGAATGCGGGATAAAGTTATTCATTTTTATTTTGGCATAAATCTTGAAAGGGTTTGGTTGGTGGTAAAAGAACATATACCACAAATTAAACCTCATATAAAGGAAATTTTCAATAATTTGCAGATGTAGTTATATAATAATAAAACTCATATGTGTAACCAATTATTCAGCATAATATTAACATGGCTTCTCTTTTTAACCCCAGGGGAGGCTAAAGAAATCAACCCCAGTTCGCAAGGGAAGGAGCGCACAGAAATTTCCTTGCTTGACCTTATTGGCAACCGGGCAGATAAAAACTGTGTTGGTCACGGGCGCAATGTAGCCCTCTATACAGGCAAGTCCTCAAAGTTCTTTTTTGCTACACATAATCTGGGCAATATCTTTAGTGCAGTCGATGGAGCCACTATCAAGTGGTATCCAGACCACATTCTTATATCATTCGATGCAGACAGTGGAATTAAAACCGGACTTATAGAACAGAGACAAGTATGTGTAACAAAGGAAGATGTGGTTGTTTCTATAATTCACCTTAACAACACCTCTGAGCAAACCATCAAGCACAAAATAGAAGTTAGCGGAGACTGTCGTGAATCGTATGACTGGCGTGGCAAGAAAGGCGGTGAGAAGATTACACAGAGAAGGGGTAATCTCATTATAATGAGAGATAAGAATGTCTTTCCAATTATACTCCACGATGGACTCTGTATGGCTGTTGGTAGCAGTATTGAGCCAGAGGAGATTATCACCACACCTTCAGGGACATACAAGTTGGTCTACGAGATAGAAATTCCGAGTGGGTACACACAACAATTAATAGTATCCTGTGCTATTGACCCGGATTCACAAATTGCCCTGGCAAATCTCAAAGCAACACTGAAACAAGAAGACCCAATTGCGTTAAATCGCAAAGAGTGGCGGAAATTTTTTGAGCATAGTGTTCCTCATTTTGCCTGCTCGGACAAAGGATTGGAAGAGCTTTATGGTTTTAGATGGTTTTTGCTCAGGTTTTCTACAGCAGGAGGCAATCTCGGATATTTCAAATACCCTGTTGTTCTGGAAGGTAGGCAGGCATACCAGACATACTGCTGTTACAGCGCACCATTTATGGCTCTGGATATGAACTGGGCTGTGGATCCAGAGGTCGGACTTGGACACATAGCAAATATGATACACTCTGCCTATGAAGATGGCAGGTTTCCCTGGTATACTTCCCCGCGCACTAACCGAGTGAAGCTCCATCATCACTCCAAAACAGGTCTGTCCTTGCTCCCATATACTGCCTGGAGGCATTACCTGATACACGGAAACAAGGAACTACTTCAAGAGGTCTATCCGGGTATGAAGAAAAACATAGAATGGTGGATTAAAGACCGGGATGTAGATGGTGATGGCTTATTTGTCATTGATCACCAACTTGAAACAGGGATGGATGACCTGTTCCGTTGGGGCAGTGAAAAGGCTACGCTGCAATACGATGCATTGGACGCGACCAGTTATGCCTATGCCAATCTCCTATCGGTTGCGAATATGGCGAAAGTGCTTGGTAGAGACACTGAAGCTAAATATTTTGAAGCTTATGCTAATAGAACAAAAAAGGCGGTCAACTCTCTTCTCTGGGATGCAAAAGATGAGTGTTGGCGAGACCGCCACCCATCAACAAAAAAGTTATCAGATGTGATTTGCATTACGACTTTCTACCCATTTTTTGCCGGGATCGGGGAGTATCAGCATCTTGGTATATTCCGAAAACACCTTCTGGATCCTGAGCAATTCTGGTTGCCCTATCCGGTTCCTGCCCTTCCCAAAAATGATATACACTTCAATCCCACTGGTTTCTGGGAAGGTCCATCCTGGCCTGCTGCAACCTCCCATATAATAGAGGCATTTGCTACTTCTGCAAAGATGATTGATCGCACTTTACTAACCGATGCTGCAGAGTTAATTAAGCGCGCTGCTCGCAATCATCTTCAACCCCATGCAGATTTCTACGAGCGTTACAATCCAATCACAGGTACACCCCTCAGCCATTTTCGTGATTATATGCATTCCTGGTGGATTGATATCATAATTCGTCATGTTGCTGGATTTGAACCACGGCAGGATGGTCGTATAGAGGTGGACCCCCTTCCTCTGAATCTTGATTTCTTTTTGCTTGAGCACGTTCCCTATCAGGGACGGAATATCACAATTATCTGGCAAACTCCGGAAAAGCCGAAAAGATATGAACTATATCCGTCAGGTTTCACTGTTTATGCTGATAATAAATCAGTCCATCACGCTCTAAAAATCGGTAGGTGGGTTGAGGGAGAATAATCTTGTAGGGGCGTGATTTATCACGCCCTTCGTTCTTCACGCATTGTAGGAGCGGTTTCCAAACCGCGATACCCCCAATTTCGGAGTAGCAGAGCTTACTCTGCGTTATTCAGGCTTGATGAATCAAGCCCCTACAGGGCGTTTACCCCGTTAGATAAAGAAATTATCTAACGGGGCGGGCTTGTAGGGGTAATTCATGAATTACCCTTATTCGTTAATCCTATGCCCTTTTGCTGTTTTACGTGAGAATTTGTGATTAGAAGTTAAGGGTTGATGGATTGGGAGATTTCTCCAAAATTCTGAAATATTCATCAACCAGGGAGATTGCTTCTTCCGGAGTAGATACTTTAATGTGGGGAAGTGGAATATTGCATCTGATCCCTATTATCTTCTTCCTGTATATATGCCCAAAGGCGATTTCACTCTGAGTTCCAACCCTTCCGTCTATTGCTATAAGGATATCGGCTGTCTGAGTGATTATTACATTCCTGGCATGACTCATTCCTAAACAGTCTTACCATCTGCCGAAAAAGGCCCTCCAAGGCTTCTCTTGTGTAGTTCTACTAAACCTAAAAGAAGGTTCCCTTTTCTATAAATATGTGAAAGCTTAAAGCCCCTATATTTACAAACGACCTCAATTAGTTGATTTTTTTAGGCCTAACCCTCGAATTGAAGCAAATCTCTCTTACCGTAGCAGGAATAACTTCCTTGATGCTTTATTCTTTCCTGCCTTAATTTTCAGTATGTAAACACCACTTGAGACCTTTTCACCTGTATTATCTTTACTATCCCACTCGACAGTATGTACGCCTGCCTGCTCTCTTTGATTGACAAGTTCTCTTGTTTCCTGTCCAAGGAGGTTGTAGACCGATATGCGAACCCTACTGCTTTGAGGAAGACTATATTTAATCATCGTTTTGTCCGTAAACG
This sequence comes from Caldifarciminota bacterium, assembly GCA_023131835.1. Classification (GTDB taxonomy): domain Bacteria; phylum Hydrothermota; class UBA3072; order UBA3072; family UBA3072; genus JAGLZA01. Next base: position 18,040 of record JAGLZA010000088.1, on the reverse strand, counting down.
GATTTGGCTTACACTGAGATACGAAGAAAACCCTGGCAGAAAATTCCTCTTCTTCTATGCCAGTGTAGTCGCGTTCTGTCCTTATAAGATAAACATCTCCGCCAGAGGTTCCTGCAATTATATATCCTCCATCTGAGGTACGTTGAACTGACCGTCCTCTCCCCTCTCCATATTTTTCCGTCCAGAGTGTATTACCAAGGGAATCTGTTCTTATGAGATAAACCTCTCCATCCTTTGCCCCTGTAACGACGAATCCACCATCAGGAGTCTGCCGGACTAAAGGATCGCCTACTCCGCACGTTGCTCCTTCATATGTCTTTGTCCATATAGTATCACCGTTTGTATTTGTCTTTATAAGCCAAATTTCATTGGAATTTTTTCCTGCTGCAATGATATATCCACCATCTGATGTTTGTTGAACTGAATAAGCTTGACTGGTATCATTATCACTTCCAAATGTTGTTGACCAGTCTTCAATACCTAAAGTATCGGTTTTTAAAAGGTAAACTTTATCAGGAGGACCTGGATTTAGAAGGTCTGTCCGTCCAGCGACAATATACCCTCCATCAGAGGTTTGTTGAACTGAAAAACCTCCAGAATTAACTGCTCCCTGATAATTACTCCTCTCCCATAGGATATATCCCAGTGAATCTGTTTTTATAAGATAATAATAACTCCACCACGAGGAAACCTGTCCTACAGCGATATACCCCCCATCAGATGTTTGTTGAACAGAATATGCAGGAGTAGCCATAGCATGACCATATGTTTTGGTCCAAAGTGTGTCGCCAGATGAATTTAATTTTATAAGGTAAAAACCATAAGGTTCATAAGCGTTATATCCAGCAATGATATACCCACCATCCAAGGTCTGTTTAATTGAGTATCCATAATCATTATATTCACATCCAAACGTCCTTGTCCAAAGAGTATCTCCAATAAAATTTGTCTTTATAACCCAAATATCCTCAGATCCTGCACCGTATGATTTTGTATATCCAGCAACGATAAATCCACCATCAGTGGTCTGTTGGACTGAATAAGCTTCATCCACATCTGACCCTCCGTAGGTCCTTGACCACTCTACCCCAGGAGCCTGGGCAAAGAGTCCAGTTACTCCTAAGAAGAGCACTATTCCCATGAAAAAGACTTTTCTATATAAACTATACATCTTTACCCCCTTATTTTTTTAGATTTTCTTATTGTTTTGTATTATCAATTTCCAAGTATTGCATTCTATTATCATTATTACATTCTTCTACCTGTGCATTTAACGCAGTAAAAGGAATTTTCCGCGAAGAGTTTGATTCTTATATTGGAGTCGGAAGAAGTATATCCCCTTAGGAGTACAACCTCCATTTGCGTCAAATCCAGCCCAGGTGATTCTATGGCTTCCCTTTTCAAAAACACCATCTTTCAATTTTGCTACCTCTCTCCCGGTAACATCGAATATATCCAATTTAACTTGCCCTGTCTCAGAAAGATAAAGTTCAAATATAACTTTATTAAGTAAAAGGGTCCCCTCTGTTTTGCAAGTAGCATAGGCGATGGACGTTCCCTCAGTTATAGAAGCACTTTTCGTTATATAGATCGTATCTCTATAGGAGAGAAAGTTCTCTTTGGTAACAGTCAAGAACATTTCACCCTCTGTTTTTGGCTCTATTGGTACAGTTAACTTCCCATTCCGAGTTGAGAAGCCTGTGGTGTAAACCTCGTCGTCCTTCCATAAACAAACATATGCATCATCCACTGATTTCCCATTAGAAGTTACTCTGATGTTGAAATCCATGGCTTCAGGAGGAACAGAATTATCAACAATTACATTCAAAGTTTTAGGTTCTTCAGTCCATACCTCCATCAATGGGCAACCGAAGAGGGTATGGCCGAGATGAATATAATGGTTGCAAACTTGAGTTTTGGACAACGCTTCAGCAACCCCTATATTTGTGAGTTGCTCGTTGAACAGCATATCCAGGAGACGAATATGCAGTATTTGAGGTGCTATATAGGTTGCATAGCGTGTGTACCCCAGGAAAGCAGGACCGCCTTTCTTTGGGAGTAAGGTAAATGCTTCAGCCATTGATGGACCACAGTAGTTATCGAATAGATCAAAATGTTCATGATCATATGCCCCTTGATAACAAGAGGAAAGATACATGATTCCATAGTAATTTTGATTGTGAAGTGAATCCAATCCATTCCCTGGTTCTACATTACAGGTGGGACTATGAGCATAGAAATATTCATCGCAGGAATCAAGACTTACAATGAAATCTCTATAAGGGCTGGGGTTATTATTGCCTGGTGCAGATACTGTTAATTGATCTGGTGCTCCGTGCCCATAATGATTAAACCAGCCGAAATGTTCGTTCATCACATCTATAACCGCACTCCCCTTTGGTCCATATCCATCAGTACCTTCAAGCATTGTGGTGTCATGGCTAAAATATGAAGGGAACGACCCGTATTCTATTATATTCCTTGGGGCATTCCTTACCTCGTCAGCTGCAGTCCAAAAGACTCTTGTTAGATATGCTGTACTTTTTGGATCTTCATAACTTAATAATTTTTTAGTCCAGTGTTCAATCTCATCATTGTTATCACAAGGAAGACGTCCTACGAATAATTCGGGGTAACAGTCAATTGCGTCATCATTTGGCTCTCCATAATATTTATCTTCATCCACATTCCAATTACCATCCAGATCGGAGTAATAGAGATCCGAAGGTTGCTTCTGTTGAACTGAATGATCATTATCTTTGGCACATCCATATCGCACCGGAACAACTTTTTCATGTCCCCCTAATAGAACCCATTGCACCCCCTCCTTATACATATCCATAAGGAATCCCCGAATAGCACCAGCTTCATCAGAAATCTTAGATATAGGGTCCTCGCGATATTCTTCGAGAATTTCCTCTACAGAGAAGGTGCGCGCTTCGATTCCTTTTCTCCAGAGGTGTTCAATTAATAGTTCGAAACTCTCCGTAAGGTCTCGCCCTGTGATTATTATATAAGAGTAAACATCTTTATCCTTGGTGTTAGGGTGGTAAGAATATGAAGGGATGTCATAATCATTATCAACAATGCTCTTCAGTGCCTTATTGATTTTATAATCTGAATATGATGTTCTGTAAGTCTGTTTTATTGCCTCTCTTTTAGAATCTCCATGAAAGAGTTCGATTGTGAGATCGGTAAAGAACACAATTTCACCTTTTTTGGGGAAATAGTCCATTGGATATACAGCAATCTGCACTATTTTGTTTCCTCCAAAACTACCTGTCCTCGTTATCTTGGCTCTTACCCCTGGATACGGTACCTCCGAATTATAGATAGACAAATCCATTGGATGTTCTGAGGGGTTGATGGGGTTGGGTGAAGGGTTAATCTTGTATCTCCCGGGGAGAGTATAGGATGAATTTATCTCAACCTTAACCGATTCAGCCTTCTGTCCCTGAGGGATAAGAAGATGGATATAATCGACTGGCATCATAGGTTTTCCTTCATTTTCTATTACTCCAATGTCCTTGAGCCGAATCAAATCACCGCCTTCTCTTTTTTCAAACTGGATGGATGATTGATCATAGCGACACTCGTAACTGATCGATGCATTTACTAACAAGGGTATCCCAAATAGTATTAGCACCCCGGTGAAAGATACCTTTTTAAGTAATTTCTTCATTTCTACCTCCTTTATTTGATTTTTCCGAATTAGCCGTGGCTTTATTATAGATGAAAATCCCCCTTTGTCAAGGTTTTAACTGGTTTGAAATTTCTGGTTCTATTACCCTAATTCTTTGCAACTCAATCATATAAAGCATTTCTAATATTTTATAAGCGTATGATTCCCTTCATCTTTTCGAAGACCTATTCACCGAAATATTCGTCAACCAGGGATATTGCTTCTTCCGGAGTAGATACTTTAATGTGGGGAAGTGGAATATTGCATCTGATCCCTATTATCTTCTTCCTGTATATATGCCCAAAGGCGATTTCACTCTGAGTTCCAACCCTTCCGTCTATTGCTATAAGGATATCGGCTGTCTGAGTGATTATTACATTCCTGGCATGACTCATCCCTGTAACGATTGGGATGTCAACCCATCTGTTAGCAGTATCTCGTGAATTACCCGGGAGAATGCCAATTACTATTCCTCCTGCCTCCTTTGCTCCTCTTGATGCAGCCTCCATCACCCCACCCAGTCCTCCGGATATGAGGACATATCCTCTCTCACCTATCAATTTCCCCATCTTGTATGCTATCTGAGAGATATCATCAGGTGCAGATGAGCCACCAATAACGCCTACTATCTTCATCTTATCACAGCTATCTTTCCATAATATGGGTCTGCCTCTCCGGGTCTAACCATAAAGTAGTATATACCATTGGAGACCTCTCTGCCTCTTTCGTCTCTTCCATCCCACTCTGCGTAGTTAAGTCCATACCTTGATACCCCGGTCCGGAGTTTCTTAACAAATCTGCCTGCTATCGTAAATATCTTGATATCAACCTCAACCTCCTGGGAAAGATGATATATAATGGTTGTCTTATCCTTCATAGGATTGGGGTAGTTATCCACTCCCCAGAGGAGTTCCCCTTCGCCAATTCTGAATGTTATTCCTGCATTGCCCACATTCCCTGCATTATCCTTTGCATACACCGTAAACCGAATAGTATCAGAGAAGAATGGTTCTTCGTAGGAAAAGGTTGCTTCACCAGTAGTTGGAGAGCCCGAGTGATAGGTGAAATCGTCTATAAGGTATATGGGGTCTGAGTTTTGAACCTGAACCTGAAGGTTGATATTTGACCGCATATCTATACCGCTGCTATCCCTCACCTCTATGGTCATTTCTCCTGATGGTGGAATCAGGTCATCTTTACTTAGTTTTCTACCCTTTATCAGGAAACTGATACCAGGTGGTGTGGTATCAGAGGTTCCTGTCCCCTGGACAAACTGGATAGATGAATGAAGATGAGCCTCTTTATCCCCTCTGGAATAAAGGTAGATGTTGCCTGAGTCTACATCTATATCTACAGGAAGATTTATTCTGATTCTGAATGAATCGTTTGCTATTGGAGTACTACCCTGAAAGAGCCTTCTTCCAATTTTTGTTATAGTAATATAAAATGGAGTGCTGCCAATACCTTCTCGTGCATCTAATGTAGTATCATAGTCTGCCTCCGTTACTATACAAAAAAGTCTATCAGAGGAAGTATTTGTTTCTCCTGTTATCAAAAATCCTTCTCCTCCTATTGCTGTATCCGGTATTTCGACTAAGAGTTCAGTAGAATCCAAAAGTATTACAGTAGCCGGATCTCCAAAGAAGGTATAGGTAAAATGTCCGCCACCTTCCTTTGCCAGAAGGTATGCATCTCCTGCTGTGGATACTGAATCACTGAAAAGATACTGGATAATTCTTTGTCCCAATGCATTGTTTGAATAAGGATAGGTTGCCCTTCCGGCAGCAACAGTTGTTATACATCCTCCGTTTGGATAGAGCACAGAATACCCCGAGATGCAATTTTCGTCTGCTCTTTCAAAATAACCCACATCACAGGAGCCGAAGTAATAGAAAGGAACCTTTCTCCAGTTCTTGAATCCGCTTATATCCTGCAGGAGAAATACTGATTCATGGGTCAATCTTCTCAGGTTTCCATGCCCAAGATAAACCCCTGCAAGTGCACCCTGTGACATAGCCTTTTTATGAGCCTCCGCTGCCTCTGGCTTCTCGCCCCCTACCCGTGGATATTCCATAAGATATACCTTTTTCTGATAGATCCAATCAGGCAGGATATTGGAAATACCTTCTGTTCCGGTTGTATGTGTTGGTTCTATGTGAAGAGTATCGGGGCTACCACTGTAGGCATCATCGGCTAAGAGGATTGCATTCATCCTCCAACTTCCGGAAGAGGATTCATAATCTATGAGTTTATCTGCCCAGTTGTCCGCTTCACCTTGGTTGGAAGCTGTGACTCTGCCAATAGGTATATCCTGGACATGGTTTTCGTTAAAATCAACGAACCAGCTATCCCAGCAAGGATTCTTATCAAGGTAACCAAGCCCTGTATGGATATATATACCCTCTGTATGAATGGGTATAAATGTAGTCTTTCCTATACCCGTATTGTTTTTGTTATCATAACTCCCATCACCGAAGAGAAGGACATAACTCACAGGGGGATTCCATTCTATCTGGGTATGATACAGGAATCTCTTGATTGCAGAGGGATCACTGACTCCAAAGGAGAAATTGTCATATATCTCTCTTAATGATACCACCCGGGAGAGGGGTGAGGAGAAACCCCTGAGGTGATTTTCTCTCCATCTCTTAAGTCTATAAGCAGAGGATAGAAATTCATCTGGTGAAATAACGATCCAATCCGCACCACCTGATTGTAGAGATGCAGGGTCAGAAATAGATATATCCTCTATTGAATAAGGGGATTCTTGAAGTAGTATCTGTGTAGCACTTGATGAGAAATCAATCTCATCCCCATCAAACTGATGGTAAATGAGATATGGATTTTCAGGTTCACTATAGTTCAGTAGACAGGGATTATTATTTAGATTATCCACTGAGTAGTGTTTAACTATATTAGTATCCGAACTTATCTGCAGTTTTCCACTCACTGCAGTGGGTTTTCTCTTATAGATAACCTCTACATAATCTATTATTATTGATTCATCCACGGTCAAGAGTTCGATACTTAGCTGATTCGAACCTCCTGAGAGAGCGTCGAGTGTGTCAAAGAAAACAGTTCTGTCCTGACTGGGACTCCCCTGGGCTGAGACTGTATCATACCTGACGGTTCCGTTCAGGGAGACACGAAAGGTGTATGTTCCTGAGTTTTTAGGGTAGAAAGCGATTCGCAGGATCGCTTCATTATCATATGGGGAATGGATGGTAAAGGGAATATTCAAAAGAGAGGTTTGTCCGCCGGTTGTATTGAGTTCTTCCCATCCCCAGACAAGTCCACTCCTTAACGGACTATATTTATCTTCCTCGAGATGTATTGTATCAATAAAATACCGGACATCCTCTCCACCTGTAGGATGCTCCTCTCCCATTATCAGGGGTTCACCGTCAAAACAAAGCCAGTAGGCATTGATATCGGTGAACGGATTATAGTAGAAATATATCCTATCAGTAAAGTAGTTTTTATCCCAGCCAGAGAGACCATTGGCAAGGAATAGAATCCTTTCTCCCTCCTCAAAGGAGCCGTCTTCGTCGGTTTCGTATATAGCAGGAATTATTGGAGGAAGGGAATCCATGTTCGTCAAACTGTCCATATCCCATTTGAGGGCACCCTTATATCCGTGTCTTACTTCTATCCTGTTTGGGTCAATGGATGAGGGATTAAAACCAGCCTCCTGTAAATCAGAAGGGGTTATACTGTAGAGTCCTTCCTTTGTGGTCTTTATCTTGAGGAAGAGTCCTGCTTTAGGGATACCCTTTTTTATTTTTCTCCGCTTTCCCCTTAGTTGATTAAGGAAAAGACCGGGATATTTTGTTGCGTACCCTTCCGGATATATCCATTCTCCTCCCTTAAAGTATATCCTGATTATTACAGATTTATTTATATAGGTATATCTCCCGTCAAAGGAGAAGGGATATATTAAAAGGGCTGCGTTACCATAGGGTGAGGGACGATTCCTTTTTAATTCAGCTGGCAGAGGCTGAAATGGTTCTGTTTTTTCCCTCTTTTTTTGTTGATTATATGAGTAAATCTGCGCCGGTATCTCGCCGATTCTCTCTTTCCCTTTTACCTCATACCGAAGTTCTATCCTTCCGCCAACAGGGGTCAGTATCCTTTTTCTCAAAAAAGGAATTGCAGGCATTCCCGCTTTATCAAGGTATGTCCCGTGGTTTATTTCATAGAATGTTCTACCATCCATTGTTGAAATCTCGGGTTCAACTGTATAGCGCAAAATCAGGGAATCAGGGGTGTCGCAAAGGATTGTAAGAGAGGAGAAGAGAAGGAAAATCATATCTCTTCAGCCTCGTCTATAAGCATTACTGGTATATCATCCTTTATTGGATAGGCGAGTTTGCATTTATTACAGAGCAGTCTATTGTTCTCCTTATCATATTTCAAATCCCCTTTGCATTTGGGGCAAACAAGTATATCAAGTAATTCCTTACTTATCATTTCTACCTCCCTTTTTCATAGTCTATAACGGTCCTGATTTTAGCACAGCATATATCTCTTTTGCCAATCTATAATTCCTCACTATAAAACGCAAGGTCTTGCCACTGGAATGTCCAATACCAAATAATTCTTTCTCAATTACGATGCCTGTCAAGTCTCCTTCTGCTGGTTTGTTGAAATGAATGGTAATCCAGTATTCTCCATGTTCATCTTCTCTCATCCGGGCATCTTCTATTTCTACTTCTATTTTTCGGATAGGGGTATATCTTTCAATAGAATCAGGGGATAAGAAGAGTTCTCCCTCTGGTTCTCTTTTAAGAGCGAATATGGAATATTTCCCCTTCTTTAACAATAACCCTTCTTTTCTTATAGGTAAGGTTTTCTCAAAATAGATCTTTGCTCCCTTTATCTCTACTCTCCTTTCTCCGAAATATTCCAGCCGTTGTTTCAAGATTAAGGGGTCTATATCTTTGTTTATTGTTAGACTCTTTCTTGTTATTCCTTTTAAGGGTTCTATCTTCATCTGCCATTCTATATCTTCGGTTTTAGCGGTTATTCTTGTTATTCCCTTTTCCCCTATAAGGAGTTGTCCCTTCCCTTCTTTTCCTCCAGGCGAAAGAAGGGTAAGATTTGCAGTAAAGGAATAGACATATTCGCCATTTTTTCGGGAAGTGAATTCAAAGTCGTCTTTTCCGCAAAGGTTCTTGAGCTCAATATACGGATCTATATCAAAGATGGATTCCTCTATGTCTCCAATTCTTAAAGCTGCTTTCATCTCGTAGTCCCCCCCACCCTTGTATACACCACTGGCTTTGAGAGTAGTAATTATACCACCCTTTTCTCTCTTTGCATCCCATTTGAATCCGAAGCCATTTTCAAGTTTATTTATCATTTCCTGTGGAAGGTTAGGTGCTGGGGGATGGAGTTCTTGTCCCCTATGAGCACAGTTAATTATTAAGAACAATGTAATCCAAAACATCCGCTGCATAGTAGTGAATAAATTAATAGATAAGTTAAAAATGTCAATGGTGATGCTCACCTCCCACCCCTCTTTATTTCACCACAAAGACACAAAGGACACAAAGCCCATCACCACCCTAAATTTTTGTAATTCAGAGAGAGAAGAGCACACTACCACTCCACTTTTTTTAACCGCTGATGAACGCTGAGATAGTCGCTTCGCTCCATTGAGAAATAGTTAAATAGCTGAATGGTTAAATGGTTAATTAGGGACGAACCTAACAAACCCAATAAACTCAGCAAATAGTCATTGCGAACAATGTCATTGTTCGCAATGATATCCTTTCTGTAGTGGCAGAGCTTGCTCTGCGTTATTCGGGTTCGATAAATCGAACCTCTACAAACGGACAAGATATATCTTGCCCTCTACCCACCAACTCACTAACAGACTGACTGACCAACACATTATTTTCTCTGTGTCCTCTGTGTCTTTGTGGTGAAAATCATTTTCCATTCTTCAATTTTCATTGGAGCGAAGTGACTATATGATTGACTTTTTATCCAACTGGTTTATATTGAACCAAATGATTAAGATAGAGGATATTGAGCAGGGTTCTTTAGCAGAAGAGATAGGTCTGAAAGTAGGTTCTTATCTGGTCTCCATTGACGGGAAAGATATCAATGATGTTCTTGACCTGCGATTCTTTGAGGCCAGCAGATCTCTTGATATATTAGTCTCTTCAGACAATAAGAGGAGTACTTATCACATTGAGAAGGAACCAGAGATTCCCCTTGGGATAAAGCCCGTCGAGTTTGAAACAATGTGGTGCGAGAATAATTGTTCATTTTGTTTTATCAACCAGAATCCACCAGATGTCAGGGAATCGCTCCTTGTCAAGGACGATGATTACAGATTATCTTTTCTCTATGGTAATTATATAACCCTTACTAATTTTAAGGAAAAGGATTTTGAACGGGTTATGGAACTTAGATTGAGCCCTCTTTATATCTCTGTTCATACCACTGATCCTGAAAAAAGGACGGAATTGATGAGAAATCCACGGGCAGGTGGGATACTTGATGATATAAAGCGACTTGTCAATGGCGGGATAAGATTACATACCCAGATAGTTCTCATTCCTGGATTCAATGATGGAGAATACCTACATAAGGCAATAGAGGATCTCCTTTCGTTGTTCCCGGATGTTGAATCGATTGGAATTATTCCCGTGGGGCTTACTATCCACAGGGATGAACTTTTGCCTATCGAAACACCAACTGTAAAATGGATGGAGGAGATAATACAGATAGTACAGCCGTATCAGGAAGAGATGAAAAGGAAGACAGGGAATTCGGTTATTTATCTTGCCGATGAATTCTATCTTAAGACCGGGGTCGAGATTCCTTCTGCAAGCCATTACGGTAGTTATCCCCAACTTGAGAATGGTATAGGAATGGTAAGACAATTTCTTGAAGGGTTAAAAGACCTTTCAGTTCCTGATTTTGAGGGAAGGGTTCTTCTTGTTACAGGAATCCTTGGTGCCGGGGTTATCTCTAAATTAGCAAAGGTTTTCAGTGAATCCAATGTAGAGGTTGATGTTTTGCCGGTAAGGAACAGGTATTTTGGTAATTCCGTGGAGGTTGCATCACTCCTTGGTGGATGGGACCTTCTTGGCGTTATCTCAGTTTTGAATTTTGATGAGGTTATTCTCCCTCCGGATATAGTGAACAGTGACCACTTATTCATAGATGGGTGTTCTCTTGAAGATTTCCATGAATCTCTATCAATGGATGTCCATATAGCCCCTTATGATATCAGCAACCTTGGTGAGATGAAATGAATACAGTGGCAATAGTAGGAAGACCAAATGTGGGGAAGTCCACCCTGTTTAATCGGTTGCTTAAAGAGCGAAAATCGATTGTCGACTCAGCTCCTGGAGTTACACGGGACAGGGTCTATGGTGTAATGGAGAGGGATGGTATTCCCGTAATACTAATAGATACAGGAGGGCTGAAATTCTCCGATGATTATCTTGCGAGGATGGTCAGGAGACAGGTGGATTTTGCTCTTGAGGAGGCTAATGTAATCCTGCAGTTGGTAGATGGTAAAGAGGGTTTGAATCCTTTGGATAAAGAGATTGCTGACTATATAAGGAAAGGAGAAAGTAGGAAAGCTTTTGTGATCAATAAAATGGATAAAGGTGCAGATTTGAATGTATTTTCCGAATTCTCTTCGGTTGTGCTGGATGAGACTTTCCAGGTGTCTTCTTTGTCAGGATATGGAACAAAGGAGCTACTTGACTGGGTTATTGAGGGTTTTGAGTCCGGAGAAATAATCGATCACAGGACAATCGGTATTATAGGAAAGCCCAATACAGGTAAATCAACATTTGTAAATGCTGTTATGGGATATGAACGGTGTATTATCAGGGAGGAGCCTGGAACTACAAGGGATAGCACAAATTCCTATCTTGAATTCAACAATGAGAACATTGTGCTTGTAGATACAGCCGGACTAAAGAAGCGGTCAAGATTAAAGGATTCTCTGGAGTATTATTCCTTCCTTCGTTCAATAAGGACAATCGAAGAGTCGGATATAGTTTTGATACTTATTGATTCCACAGAGGAGGTCTCAAGGCAGGATAAAAGGATAATCAATTGGGCAATAGATAGAAGGACTCCTTTAATAATCCTCCTTACAAAATTTGATCTTGTGCCTTCTTCTAAAAAAGAAGCGATTAAAAAATACTTTAAGAAGTTGTTGCCCTTTATTCACTGGGTTCCGATGATACCTGTATCTTCTATTACGATGAAAGGGGTAGAAGATTCGCTCTTACTTTCTCTGAAGATACTGGATGAATTAGGTTCAAAGCATCCGGAAATAAAGGATGTTATAGAGAAAGCCTGTTCCTACAGGCCTCCACCAACAACAAGAAGAGAAGTTAAGATATCTTCGGTAGAATATAGCAAAGGAACTATATGGATTCATACTAATGTCCCGGAAGCCTTTGATTGGGATTTCAAGAAATATCTTGTGAACAGGATAAGACGGGATTTAAGCTTTAAGGGCATTCCTATTAATATCCTAGCTAAGAGATGAATATTATTTTCAGGATAAAAAGGAGGTAAAATAATGTGGTATTTAGTTGCCTTTCTTGGTTCTTATATACTTGGTAGTTTGCCATTCGGATACATTGTGGGGCGTATCAAGGGATATAATCTAAGGGAGGAAGGAAGTGGCAATATAGGTGCTACCAATGTTATGAGAGTAGTGGGAAAGAAGGAAGGGATTCTGGTTTTTATTCTTGACCTCTTGAAGGGATTTATACCCGTTATATATTTTTCCCTGGTATCCCCTGTTATTGGTATTGTAGCAGTTTTGGGTGCTGTGCTCGGACATGTCACAACGCCCTTTCTTGGATTCAGGGGTGGGAAAGGAATAGCAACAGGTTTTGGTGGTGTTCTGGCTCTTATGCCTGTTCCTGCACTTTGCAGTTTTGGAATATGGGGTGTTCTGATTTTGATAACGAGAAGGGTGTCAATCGGGTCCCTTGGAGGAGCACTTGCACTCCCTCTTCTCTATTTCTTTTTAACGGATTCTGTATCAATCCCAGTGCTTATTCTCGCCATTTTATTACCTGTTGGTATATTTATTACACATCGTTCCAATATTAAACGACTCATAAGGGGTGAAGAGCCATCTTTATTCTAAGGGTGTACTGAGACTACATTATAGGAGCGGTTTCTAAAACCGCGATTTGGCCTTTTCGGAGTAGCAAAGTTTGCTCTGCGATATTTGGGCTTGATGAATCAAGTCCCTACGGGGCGTTTACCCAGATAGATAAAGAAATTATCTAACAGGACGCGAAACAAGTTTCGCTACCCAATTTTATTTCTTCTCTGTGTACTCTAAAACACCTAAAATTAAAGGGGAGTGGTTGGGCTCTTTAGTCCTCTGTGTCCTCTGTGGTGAAAAAAGGGGGTAGGGTGAAAAAATTGGTCTTGACACAATTTATAATTGAGGTATTATAAAAATACCATTATGAATTACTACGCAGACCTTCATATTCATTCTAAATACTCGAGAGCTACCAGTAAATTTCTGGATCTGGATAATATTACCGAGGCTGCTAAGAGGAAAGGAATAAACCTTATGGGAACCGGAGATTTTACAAATCCAGCCTGGTTATACGAATTAGAGAAACATCTAAAGCCTGAAAGGAATGGAATCTATCAATATAGAGGGGTTGATTTTATATTGACCACAGAGGTTTGTAACATATTTAATTATAACGGAGAAACAAAGAAGGTCCATTCGCTTATAATACTCCCGAATTTTGAACTGGTCAAGAAATTCAACAAAGAGATACGAAGATTCGGTAGTCTGGAATCCGATGGTAGGCCTATCTTATCTATCAACCTTATAGATCTTGCCGGGGTGCTTTTTTCTATCGAAGAAGATGCAATATTGATCCCTGCGCACTTGTGGACACCCTGGTTTGGATTGTTTGGGTCCAAATCCGGGTTTGATTCAATCGAAGAAGCATTCGGGGAATATAGTAATAAAATCTATGCTATTGAGACAGGATTATCCTCCGACCCTCCAATGAACTGGTTACTCTCTTCCCTTGACAACATCACCCTCGTTTCCAATTCGGATGCCCATTCTCCAGGAAATATTGGAAGGGAGGCGAATTGCTTCGATGGTCCTATTGATTATCAAGAATTAAGAGAGATATTGAAGAAACAGGATAGGGAAAGATTTCTCTATACGGTAGAGTTTTTTCCTGAAGAAGGCAAATATCATTTTGATGGGCACCGAAAATGTGGAATCGTATACTCTCCAGATGAATCTAAAAAGCATAATAATATTTGTCCTGTTTGTGGTCGTCCGCTTACCCTTGGGGTGCTCCATCGAGTTTATTCACTCTCTGATAGAGATAAGCCCAGTTCAGAAGGTCGAATCGAATATAAACGATTAATTCCCCTTTCTGAAATTGTCGCTAATTCTCTTAAATTGGGAAAGAATGCCAAGACGACCCAGGGAGTCTATCAGAAACTCACCACATATTTTGGTAGCGAGTTTAAGATACTCCTTGATGTGTCTGAAGAGGATATAAGAAAAAGCACAGATACACGGACTGCAGAAGCAATAATAAATGTTAGAGAAGAGAAAGTGGAAATAGAGCCAGGCTATGATGGAGTATTTGGAAAGATAAGAATACCAGAAAAAGAAAAATCAATAAAAAGAAAACAACAATCGCTCTTTTGATGGATAAAATATATGCACCCTGGCGTTATAAGTATATAAGGAACCTCAAAAAAGAGGAATGCATCTTCTGTAAGGCTTTAACCACGGATGATGACAGGAAGAGTTTTGTTCTTTCTCGTGGGGAGCACTCTTTGGTGATTATGAATATATATCCATATAATAACGGACATATAATGATTGCTCCGGAGAAACATACAGGAGATCTTCAGGAGTTAAGAGAAGAGACAACAAGCGAACTCTGGCATTATCTCAAGAGATGGGAATTAGTAATCAGGAAGGCGATGAATGCTCAGGGGTTCAATATAGGGATGAACATAGGGGGGATAGCAGGAGCAGGGATTGAAAACCATCTTCATATACACCTTGTTCCGAGGTGGAGTGGAGATACTAATTTTATGCCAGTGATAGGGGAAACAAAGGTTGTGCCAATGTCATTAGAAGAAGCATATGATTTACTGAGGGAAACCTATGGCAGAGAATTCAACGATTGAATGGGTATCCTTCCCTGCTGCTGAACATCCAAGAAAAACAATACTTTCCACCATTTTTATACTCGGATTAGCCCTGACCTTGCATTTGTTATACGGGCCATTATATGGTATCTTTACCATACTTATTCTCTGGCTTTCCCTCCTGCCCTATTACTCCCAAACCACATACCTTTTTGACAAGGATGGAATAGTAATCAAGAAAGTCTTTTACACAATAAGAAAGAATTGGAGTCAGTATCGCTCCTTCTATCCCGATAGAAATGGCGTTCTCTTAAGCCCTTTCCCGGTTCCTTCAAGGTTGGAGAACTTCAGGGGTCTCTTTATTCGCTTTTCAAATAACAGAGATGAGGCAATCGCCTTTATTGAGTCCAGATTAGGAACGGCGGATGAAAATACTACGGATGGCTGAATACCCCCTATTTTTTAACCACAGAGGGCACAGAGATAGTCGCTTTGCTCCATTGAAGATTGAAAAATGAAGAGTGCAAAATGCAAAGTTCCTCTCCACCCATTTTTAGCCACGGTTCCTTCACGGTTTGAGATAGATGTAGGGGCGAGGTTTCCTCGCCCAAATGCATAACGCAATGAACGCAAAAAAACACAGAGATAGTCGCTTCGCTCCATTGAAGATTGAAAATTGTAAATTGGAAATTGCAAAATGCCTTATCACCTCACCCTTTGTTTCACAACAACGGAGACGCAGAGGATACAGAAGACACAGAGGAGAAATAAAATTGGTAGGGGCGTATGGCGCTTGCGCCCTTACAGAAGAATTCATTGTTAATGGTTGCAATTATTGTATTGACAGTGTTTGAGTGTAAGGTTTTGGGGTAGTGTGTCACAATGAGGAAGAGATTTAGAGCAGCGGTTCTCTCCTTTTTTATTCCGGGTGCGGGGCAGTTCTATAGAAAGAGATATCTCTCGGGCATATTTTTTATAGTGGTTTTTCCCCTGGTGGTTTATTTCTTCAAGATTATCTGGAATGGTTTTCATCCATTATGTTTTTTGGTTATGTTTTCGATTATCATCCTGTGGGTGGGTAATATTATAGATGCATTCAAAGGGCCTTACTATCCTCCTGCTCCCTGTGATGACTATTGTCCTGCTGGTGTGAGGCCGTCTTTATACATATCGCTTTTATCGGAAGGAAAGACGGAAGAAGCATTTATGAAAATATTAGATGAGATTATCTTTCCGGGGAGTCTTGGAAGGATCTGTTTTGCTCCCTGTGAATTTCCCTGCTCAAGGAGCGGCATTGATGAGTCTATAAAAATTAGATATCTAAAGAGATTTATCTTTGATAACATTTCTATGGAGCATTTCTTGCCACGGGAGATAGGAGATAATGGTATGGTGGTTGCTATTATTGGTGGTGGAGTTTCGGGTATTGTTTGCGGGTATAGACTAAGAAAAATGGGCTATCGAGTGGTGATATTCGAGAGAGAGGGTTTTGCAGGAGGAATGTTGACACAGAGTGTCCCGAATTACCGTCTTCCGAAGAGGGTAGTAGAGAAGGAAATATCCTTTGTCAAAGCCATTGGTGTAGAGGTTCGAACAGGGATAGAGGTCGGAAGGGATATTGGTTTTTCAAGAATCAAGGATGATTTTGATGCTATCTTTATAGCAACAGGCAGTCATCTCAATAATCAATTAAGTATAGGAGAGGTAGAAAAAGACAGTATCTATTACGGGCTTGATTTTCTGAAGATGATAAAAAGAGGATTTTTCCCTTCTATAGGTAAAAAAACAATAGTAATAGGTGGTGGAAGTGTTGCAGTTGATGCAGCACGTTCGGCAATCAGGTTGGGCTCAGAGGTAACCCTTATCTCCCTTGAATCAAGAGAGGAGATGCCTGCATATAAAGAGGAGATAGAAAGAGCGATAAATGAAGGGGTCAAGATAATGAATTCATTGGGAGTGTGTGAGATTCTTGGAGAAAAAGAGATCAAAGGTGTGCAGCTGAAACGGTGCCTTACTGTGTTTGACAATAAGGGGCAAGTTCGCCCCTCCTTTGATGAGAGTATTGCAAGGGTTGAGGAGTGTGAAACCCTGATAATCTCTATCGGGCAAAAGGCGGATGTAGGTTTTCTACCAGATGAGATTATAGATGCTGATGGAAAAGTGATTGTGGATTTTGCCCTTCGGACTCCAATCCCGGGTGTATTTGCAGGTGGTGACCTATTGGGACCATCCACAGCTGTTGAGGCAGTTGCTGATGGTAAGAAGGCAGCATATTCAATAGATATCTACCTCCGGGGTTTTAGAGCAAGATTTAGTAAATTCCTGCATTTTACAGAATACCCCATTCATGAATTACCATTGGTTAGGAATCCCACTCCGGAACCTTCACTTCAGATACCGCAGAGCGGTAACAATAAGGTTTTTGAAGAAATAGAAGGGAAATGTTCATTTGAGGAAGGGTTGAAGGAATCAAGAAGATGCCTTTTCTGTCACCTGCGGTTTAGATAGAGAAGGAAGTAGTGGCAGAGCTCGCTCTGCGTCATTCGGGTTTGATAAATCGAACCCCTACAATCGGGCAAGATATATCTTGCCCTCTACCCACCAACTCACTAACAGACTAACTGACCAACACATTATTTTCTCTGTATCCTCAGCGTCTCCGTTGTTGTAAAATAAAGGGTGAGGTGATAACAAAACATTATTCTTCTTTGTGTCCTTTGTGGTGAAAAAGGGATGAGGGGATGGGGCATTTTGCATTTTGCACTTTGCAATCTTCAATGAGCGAAGCGACTATCTCTGTATCCTTTGCGTTCATTGCGTTGGATGCGTTTATAGCGTTATGCGTATGGGCGAGGAAACCTCGCCCATACATCTGTCTCAAACCGTGGCCAAAAGACTGAGTTCATAGAGTTCATGGGGTTCGTAGGGTTGGAAACCCAGCACAGAACCCTTCCGAGGTTGCTTCACCGGGGTCGAGCAGGAAGCTAGAGATTGCTTCACGGAGCGAAGCAGGAAGAGGAGTTCGCAATGACATTGTTCGCAATGACTATTTGCTGGGTTCATTAAGTTTGTCAGGTTCGTTCCTATTTAACTATTTATCCATTCAGCCATTTAACTATTTCTCAATTGGAGCGAAGCGACTATCTCTGCGTTCATCTGTGGCATTATCAGCCAACAGCTATCAGCTAAGATGTATTTTTCGTG
>JAGLZA010000087.1 GCA_023131835.1 Caldifarciminota bacterium | reverse complement strand
ACTCTCTTCTGTGTTCATCTGCGTTCATCTGCGGTTAAAAAAAGGGGTAGTGTGGTGATATCTGCTATACGGTTGACTAATTCCAAAAAAACATTATATATACCGTTATGAAATGGAGTAATGCTTTTATACCAACAAGAAAAGAGGTGCCCAGAGAGGCACAAAGTCCTTCTCATAGATTTCTGTTGAGAGCAGGTATGATAAAACCCCTCTCATCGGGAATCTATACCTACCTGCCACTGGGGTGGAAAGTGCTTATGAAGATACAGAACATCATCCGCAGAGAAATGGATCGAATAGGAGCTCAGGAATTGTTAATGCCAGCACTTACACCTGCCTCCATCTGGGAGGAAACAGGCAGATGGGAAGAATACGGCGATGAAATGTTTCGGCTGACCGACCGAAGGAATAGTGATATGGCTCTGGCTCCAACCCACGAAGAGGTAATCACTGCTATACTCCGCGACGAGATAAAATCCTACCGTGACCTTCCACAAGTCTGGTACCAAATCCAGGTGAAATACAGGGATGAAAAGAGACCCAGAGGGGCAGTCCTTCGTGCCAGAACCTTCATTATGAAAGACTCCTATTCCTTTGATAGGGATAGAGAAGGTCTTGAAATAAGTTTTTTAAAACATGCAGAAGCATATACAAGAATATTCTCATCCTGTGGGCTTAAAACCACAGTGGTTGAGGCTTTAAGCGGTCTTATGGGAGGTTCGAAGTCAAAGGAATTTATGGTTGCTTCAGATTCAGGTGAGGATAGGATAGTTGAATGTCTTCATTGTGGATATGCCTCTAATATCGAAGTAGCAGATCCACTGCCAAGCAAGGTTGCCTTCAAGGGTGGTGACCTGAAAAAGGTTCACACCCCTGTTTCAGGAAGTGTAAAAGAGATTGCAAAATTCTTCAATGTTAAACCCTCACAACTAATGAAGAGTATTCTCTATATAAGAGAGAAAGAACCAATATGGATCGTCATAAGAGGAGATTATGATATTGATGAAGAAAAACTACAAGGAATATTCACAGATATAAGGATTGCATCAGAAGAAGAGGTCTGCGAATTGGTGGGTGCTCAGGCGGGTTATGTCAGTCCTATGGGATCGAAATACCTGGTCTATTCAGACTTCTCCATCAGGGGAATAGTAGGGTTGATAAGCGGTGCCAATGAGGATTATTACCATTTTATGGGTATTGCTCCAGAAAGAGATATAAAGATAAAGGATTATCTTGATATTCGTGAATACAGGGAAGGTGACCTCTGTCCTCAATGTTCCACCCCTCTTGAATGGAAGAATGTGATAGAACTTGGACACATCTATAAACTTGGCACAAAATATTCCAAAGCAATGGGTGCATTCTACCTTGATGAAGATGGCAAAGAGAAGCCCATTGTTATGGGAAGTTATGGGATAGGAGTTGAAAGAATAATGGCATCCGCAATAGAACAATTCCACGATGAAAAGGGCATTATATGGCCTCTTCAGATTGCCCCCTATCATATAATTATAATAAACCTTAACCCCACAAATCCAGAGGGGGTTGCACTATCGGAAGATTTATATAAATTATTAAATAGAGAATATGAAATTCTCTATGATGACAGGGATTTAAGATCGGGATACAAGTTTAATGACGCTGATTTGATAGGGATTCCCCTTCAGATAATAATTGGAAACAGAGGGCTAAAGAGGGGAATTATTGAAATAAAGATTAGAGGAACCGAGGAAAGAATGGAAGTTCCTCCTGAAAAAATAAAAGAAGAGATAGATAGATTATGGAAATCAATGCAGAAGATAAGGTTAGAGAAATACTAAACACCGTGCTCGATGGGCTGAGTGAAGAATTCGAGATAAAGAATTTAGAGGTAAAAGATAACCCCCGTCAGGGACTAATAAAGGTTTTTATAGATAAGCCAGGTGGTATAACGGTTGAGGATTGCACCAGAATATCAAAAGAATTCTCGGTCCATCTCGATATATCTGATCCTCTACAGGGGCCATATAGGCTTGTGGTCTCTTCCCCAGGAATCGAAGAGGAGGGAAAATGATTGATAGAGGAATTGTTTCAATACTTTCGGAACTTTCCACCGAACGAGAACTAAAAAAAGATTTTATTCTTGAAACATTAAAAGAGAGCATAATAGCAGCAGCCAAAAAACAATTTGGGAACTTAGATAACCTGAAATGTGAAATATCGGAGGCTTCTGGAGTAATAACTCTATATAAGGAAAAGAAGGTTATAGAAAAAGTAGAGGATCCAATAAATGAGATATCCCTTGATGAGGCTCGTAAAATAAAGCCAACGATTGAAATTGGTACTATCTTTAAGGAAGAGATCCCCATTGAGGAATTCGGTAGAAATGCAATAACCGTAATTAAGAATACACTCATTCAAAAGATTAAAACAAATGAAAAAGAGATACTTTATGAAAAATACAGAAAAAAGATTGGCGAATTGGTCAGTGGAACAGTAGCACGGCTTTATTCCACAGGAGCATATATTAAGGTAGGAGATGTAGAGGCATTCCTGGCCAGAGAAGAACAGATCCCTGAAAAAAGGTTACGAAAGGGTGCACCTATTAAAGCCATTATAAAGGAGGTAACTAAACATCCAAAGGAAGGAGATGAAGAGAGGGTTCGGATAAAGGGCCCTGTCATATATTTAACACGCATTGACCAGAATTTCGTTATTCGTTTGCTTGAGTTTGAAATACCAGAAATCCTACATTCTGAGGTAGAGATAAAGGGAATCGTTAGAGTCCCTGGCAAACGGACAAAGATAGCGGTCTATTCAAATAACGAAAAGATAGATGCTGTTGGTTCCTGTGTGGGACACAGGGGAAACAGAATTCAATCGATTGTTAGAGAACTTGCAGGTGAAAGGGTTGATATAATAAGGTGGAAAACGGATAAAGCACAGTATGCAGCAGAAGCACTCTCACCTGTAGAGGTAGTTGGAACAGAGTTATTGGGTGAGAAAAAAGTCCTCTGTATCGTTCCGGATGATGAAATCACAGGAGCTATAGGTAAGATCGGTGAAAATGTAACCCTTGCTGCCCAACTTACAGAGTTGGAGATAGAGATAAAGGGTCGAACCGACTATCACAAGGAAAAAGAAGTCGGGAAAAGGAAGATGATTAAAGTAAAGAACTTACTCCTGAGCGCGCATAAAAAGAAACTCCTTAAGGATGCGGGTATCAAAAATGTTCAAGACATTGTGTCTTTAAACAGAGAAGAACTTTTGAAAATAAAGGGCATGGGAAATAAAACTGTAGATGAAATTTTTACTGCAATCCATAAGGCGATGAATCAAGAACATGGGAACATCTAAGGATAAAAAAATCAGGGTATTTAAATTAGCAAAAGACCTGGGTATATCCAGCAAGGAACTTTTATCCTTTTTGAAAGAGGAGGGGATAACAGTTAAATCTCATATGAGTGCCCTTTCACCCAGAGAAGCAAAATGGGCAAAGAAGAAAATCTCAGAAGAACTTATTAAAACAAAGAAAGAAAAGGTTCCAGAAAAAATTAAAAAACCCGAAGAGGTAAAGGTAGTAAAAGGGAAGAAGAAGGAAAAACAGAAAAAGGCCAAAAAGACAGTTCAACAGGTCATTGCCCATATAGAAGGCAGAGGCAAAAAGAAAAAATATAAGAAAACAAAGAAGGAAGAGAAAAAACAAGAGATTAATGTAATCCGCATTGGTGAGGGAATATCTGTTTCCAAATTAGGAAATTTGATAAAAACAACACCCAATGAGATAATAAGTGCTTGCCTTAACCTTGGAATGCGGGTGACAATAAATCAGCGATTAGACTTTGACGCCGCCTCGATCATAGCGGATGAATTTGGTTACGCCGCCGAGCTCTCAGAAGGATACGATATACCAATCGTGAAAGGGAAATGTTACGATGTGCAGCCAAGGACACCGATTGTCACTGTAATGGGACATGTTGATCACGGAAAGACTACACTGCTTGATTATATTAGAAATACAAGAGTAGCATCTCAGGAATCAGGAGGTATTACCCAGAAGATTGGAGCATATCACATTAAATATAATGAAAAATCAATAACTTTCATTGATACGCCAGGACATGAAGCATTTACAGCAATGAGGGCAAGGGGTGCTAATATTACGGATATAGTTGTGTTAGTCGTGGCAGCAAATGAAGGAATCAAACCTCAAACGGTAGAGGCAATAGCCCACGCACAGGCAGCTGGTGCCTCTGTCATCGTAGCAATAAACAAAATGGATCTACCTGCTTCCAATGCAGAAAGGGTTCGGAATGAACTTGTTGAAAGAGGTATAATAGTGCATGAATATGGTGGTGAAGTACTGGCAGTAGAGATATCCGCCCTGAAAGGAACGGGTATTGATGAATTATTAGATATAATACTACTCCAGGCTGAAGACCTCGAACTCACAGCTCCTTCAAAAGGACCCGGGATGGGATTCATATTAGAAGCAAAGATAAAGAAGGGGTTGGGCAATGCTGCAACAGTAGTGGTAAAGGAAGGTGAGATAAAAGAGAATGATTCCTTTGTCGCTGGCTCCACCTATGGTATAGTACGTCTTATCCTTGACGAAAATGACAAACGTTTAAAAAGGGCATTGCCTTCATCAGCAATTCTTATAGCCCGTTTCAATGAACTTCCTGAGGTTGGAGATACCCTGAGAGTAGTAGATGACCAAAAAACTGCACGGATTCTCTCTTATACAAGAAAAACAGCAGAGAGAGAAAGAGAATTAGGACAGAAAAAAACAGTCAGCCTTGAATCCCTTTATGAGAAGATAGAAGAGGAAGGGACAGAATCATTGAAGGTTGTGATCAAGGGTGACGATGCTGGTTCTATTGAAGCATTATCCGATTCATTAGAACAACTCTCTACAGATGAGGTTAAAATAGAGGTCATTCACGCAGGGGTTGGGCCTATAACAGAAAACGACATAATGCTGGCTTCTGCCTCCAATGCATTAGTTATCGGCTATAAGGTTCACCCTAATTCAGGGGCCCGGAAAGAAGCAAAGAATCACGATGTAGAGATTAGAATCTATGATGTTATCTTTGAAATAATAGAGGAAATAAAACTGGCTATGGTAGGTTTATTGGAGCCAGAAAAGGAAGAAGAGAAAACAGCAGAAATAGAAGTAAGGAAGATATTTACGGGTTCCAGAATTGGCATAATAGCAGGATGTTATGTAAAAAGCGGAGAAGTTCACAATAAAGACATAGCTGTGTTATTGCGTAATAACGAAGAAATAATAAAGACGAAGATGGAATCTCTTAAAAGATTCGAGAAGGATGTAAAGAGCGTTAGTGAAGGTTTTGAGTGTGGCATCAAATTGAAGGATTTTGAGGATATTGAAGAAGGAGATATAATAGAAACCTATAAAATTGTAGAACGCGAAAAAACCCTTTAGGTTGCAAGGTGATTGTTGGTATTAGCACTGTAGAATTATATCTCCCTGGAATAAATTCATTAAAGGCTAAACGCCGAATAATAAATAGCATAAAGGCAACGATCCGGCAACAATTTAATGTGTCCATAAGTGAGATTGATTACCTGGATAAATGGCAACGATCTCTCCTCGGAATTGTTGGAATAAGTAATGACAGTAGATT
The DNA here is from genome assembly GCA_023131835.1 of Caldifarciminota bacterium. GTDB lineage: Bacteria > Hydrothermota > UBA3072 > UBA3072 > UBA3072 > JAGLZA01. The sequence continues at coordinate 35,937 of JAGLZA010000087.1, read as the reverse complement.
TATGGAATTTATGTTGAAGAAGGTAATTGATGCTATCAACAGGAAAGGAGATGTTAGTATAATAGATTCTTCTATTGAAGTAAATTATGCGATTCAAACAAAAGAGAGTAAACTCCCTTATAATGGAAACGGTTTCTGAAATAATTGAAAAAGAAATCAGAGACCCGAGAATAGGACTCGTCACAATCATATCCGCAAAAACCAGTTCTGACCTGAGGCACACCAACATATTCTTTACTGTCCATGGAGGGGAAGAGGAAGGCAAGAAAAACGAAAAATTGCTGAATCGTGCTAGCGGATTTGTTCAGTGTGAATTGGCAAAACGATTAAATCTAAGATATACCCCTAAGATACATTTCGAATACAATCCTGCTTTAGAAAGGATTGAACGTATTGAATTCTTATTAAAAGGGGAAAGAGAGGAAGAAAGTGAAAAAAGTAATTGATATGATAAATAAAAACAATAAATTCCTTATCATCTCCCATACAAACCCTGATGGTGATTCCATTGGCTCCCAGATAGCCCTTGCTCTTGGCCTTGAAAAAATGGGCAAAGAAACTTATATTCTCAATCAGGATCCACCAACAAATAGATATGCTCGATTCAATAGAGCAGAACTTATCCATACTGGCAAAAAGGAATTTGATGAGGAAGTAATATTTATTCTGGATTCGGCAGAGATCGATCGAATCGGTTCAGCAAGGGATGAAATGGACCTAACTAAACCGGTCATCAATATTGACCATCACATAAGCAACGAAAAATTTGGTAGTATCAATATCGTAAAACCTAATCACTCCTCCACAGCAGAGATTATATATGAATTATTGTCCAGGATAGTTGAACTGGATAAAGAGATTGCCACCTATCTTTACATCGGAATACTCACCGATACCGGTTCCTTTCGTTATCCCAATACAACATCACATTCCTTAAAGGTTGCCTCAAAGCTGGTAGATTATGGTGTAGTTGCTTCACAGGTTTCAGAATTTATATGGTTCACAGATCCACCGAAAAGGATAAAATTATTGGGAGATGTTCTACAGAGTATAAAACTATATGACAACTTCAGTATTATGTATGTAACAAGGAATATGCTAAAAAGGAGGAATGCGAAGGAAGAAGATACAGAGGAATTCGTCAATTATGGTCTCTCTATAGAAGGTATTAAAGCCTGTGCTATAATCAAGGAAAGGGAGGGTGGTAAATTAAAGGTATCACTGCGCTCTAAGAATGGTATAAATGTGCAGAACCTTGCAGCAGAATATGGTGGTGGTGGTCATAAAACAGCATCTGGTTTTGTTACTGTGGGAGACCTGGAAAAATTAAAAAAGGAACTAACAGAGAAATTAGATAGAATAGTCAGTTAACATTAACATTTGCCGACTTCCTCACCACCCCAACAAATACTGAACCTCCTCTGGCACCTGAAACCTCTCCATATTTAATCGCATCCATTATTATCTCAATGTTGTGATACAAAACCTCTGAGGGAACCTTATACTGATTCTCATCCTTCGAAAAACTATAGCGTGTGGTATCATGGCTATAGCTATTCACTATTCTCATTCGCCATCTATCAGGAGAAGTGCCCATTGAATCAGCATGGGTCCACCCAATCATCAATGAATCTCCGGCATTTATAGAACTCTCCACATCCAAACCGAAGGATGACGGAATTTCCACAGTCACATAGATAATATCATTATCTTCTACATCTGCCTGGATGGTATGAGAAGAGTTATATCTCAGTCGGCTGATTCCGTCCCTGTAGTATCCACCATTCTCCGTTTTAAAAGTAATAGTATAAACGGTATCCAGTGTAATAACAGCGTCTTCAATATGCTGGTGGTTAGGAGTTGTAATGGTAGCCCAGAATATCCTCTCTGAATCATCATATACTCCAACGGAGCCATCAAAATATGGTGTATCAACATTACAAGTAATAATAAAAAATAAAGGTATCAAGAAATAAAATCCTTTCATAATATTAAAATAAACACAATATCGGTAAAGTCAACCCCACATTAGTCGCTTCGCTCCATTGAAAAATGCAGATTGCAAATTGTAAAATGCAAAATTCCATTAGCCCGGTCCTTGACTTTGTGACATTTTTACATTTTCAAACAGACTCAAAAACCGTGCAGGAACCGTGACTAAAAAGCTGGGTTTATTGAGTTCATTGGGTTCGTAGGGTTATATGTTATATGTGATAAGGGTTCAAGTGTAAGAATAAAAACCGTGAAGGAACCGTGGCTAAAAAACTAAGTTTATTGAGTTCGTGGAGTTCGTAGGGTTCACGGGGTTCATTAAGTTTGTCAGGTTCGTTCCTAATTAACTATTCGACCATTTAACTATTCAACTAATTCCTTTTGCTTGAGATTTACCCAGAATTTGACACAGATAACACAGATAATCACTGATAAAAAAATAAATTAAAAAAATCAGTGTCTTTTGGGGGAAGTAGTGGGAAATCTTTAAATCAGTTCAATCAGTGAAAATCAGTGTCAAAAAAAAGGGATGGGAGAAGGGGTAACAAGGAATTTTAAATAAACCGTGAAGAAACCGTGGCTAAAAATGGGAAGGGAGAGGGGATTCCGATTTAACTATTTATCCATTCAACTATTTAACTATTTCTCCGTTGGAGCGAAGCGACTATCTCTGCGTCCTCTGCGGTTAAAAATTTAATGGAAGGGTTGTGTGCTTTTCCTTCTTTCTAATTACAAAGTTAAAAGGGAGTGGTGGGCTCTGTGTCCTCTGTGGTTAAAAAAGGGGGGATAGAAAAAAAACGAATAACTATTGACAACAGAGCGGTTAATTTATAAGAATACAATAATGGAAGGGAGTTCAAAAGGACATAAGAAGAGATTAAGAGAAAGATACGAAAAGGATGGATTGAAGGGATTTCACAATTATGAGGTTCTGGAGCTTATGCTTTCATATTCAATCATAAGGAAAGATACCAAGGACCTTGCAAGAAAACTATTGAAGAGATTTGGTAGTCTTACGGAATCGATGAATGCACCTCTTGAATCCCTGCTTGAAGTGGATGGCATAGGTGAGAGGACAGCGGTTTTAATAAAACTATTCAAGGATGTTGGGGACTTTCACCTGAAAGAGGACATCCTTGCAAGACATTCGCTAAATTCCCCTAAAGAAGTGTATGAGTATTTTAAGTTTCATTTCAAGGGGAAACATATTGAAGAATTCATAGTTGTTTATCTAAGTTCTTCCAATAGAGTGATTGATGTGGAACTCCTTTTCAAGGGGACAATAGATAGGAGCGCTATATATGTCAGGGAGTTAATAAAGAAGGTTCTGAGTTTGAAAAGCACATCAATCATCATTGTCCATAATCATCCGTCAGGAGACACAACTCCTTCCCGGGATGACAGGGATGTAACCAAGAAGATAAAGAAAGCACTCAGTCATATAGATGTTGCACTAATTGATCATCTGATAATCGGAGGCGATAAGTTTTTCAGTTTTAAAGAGAATAACTTACTGTAAGATGTGGTGAAAAATGGGGGATTCGAGGGTAATTTTTTGACACTGATTTGCACTGATTAAGAAAGAGTCGTGAGTCGAGAGTCCCTTCCAGAGCCCAAACCCCTTTTTTGCCACAGATTCCCACTGATTAAAATGGAGTAGAGGCAATTCACGAATTGCCTCTACAAGCCTGCCCTGTTAGATAATTTCATATCTAATGGGGTAAACGCCTCGAGAAGCGCAGAGCAAGCTCTGCTACTCCAAAATCTGCGAATAAACGGTTGGGTGGAGAGGAATTTTGCATTTTGCACTTTGCAATCTGCAATTTTCAATGGAGCGAAGCGACTATTGTGGGGTTGACTTTTAGGCTGAAGGGATTTAATATTGTTATATGAATTTAGTATTATTATTACTTTCCACCACTGTAATGATAGGTGAAATAGAAGGTATTATTGGCCCTGTAACGGCAAACTATGTAACAAAAATAATCCGGAATGCCGAAGAGAACAAGGTAGAGGCATTAATCTTAATTATAGATACACCAGGGGGACTGGATCAGGCAATGAGAGATATAATTAAGGAAGAATTAAATGCATCGGTTCCCATAATAGTCTATGTCCATCCTTCAGGTGCACGTGATGCTTCTGCAGGGGTATTTATTACACTGGCTTCTCATATAGCTGCTATGACCCCTGGAACCAATATAGGAGCAGCACACCCTGTAGCTATCTCTCCAGGAGGGCAGGGGGAAGGGAAAGGAATAGATGAAACAATGAAAGAGAAGATGACTCAGGATGCTGCAGCCTACATACGCTCTATCGCCGAGAAAAAAGGCAGGAATGCAGAGTGGGCTGAACAGGCTGTAATTAAATCAGTATCTGCAACGGCCGAAGAAGCCTTAAAACTGAATATAATTGACCTTATTGCAGAATCAGTAGATGATCTCCTCAAAAAGGTTCATGGAATGGAGGTGGAATTACCCTCAGGGAAAAAGAAACTCAATACTGCTCAGGCAGAGACCAAAGAGATTCCAATGAACTGGAAAGAGAAATTACTTCAAAATTTGTCCAACCCAAATATTGCATACATCTTATTTATTTTAGGATTTTACGGTCTAATATTCGAAATAACCCATCCAGGTGCTATTATCCCCGGCCTTATTGGCGCAACCTGCCTTGTGCTTGCATTCTTTGCTTTCCAGACACTTCCCATTAGTTATACAGGGATAGGACTTATTATACTGGGGATAGCTATGTTTGTAATGGAGGTTCTAACTCCAACCTACGGACCTTTAACTATGGGAGGAATAGTAGCTATGGCATTAGGATCTATGATGCTTATAAATACTGATGTACCATTCTTGCAGATATCCAGACCAATAATTGCAGCAGTCGTTGGAACCACTGCTGCATTCTTCCTCTTTGCTCTGGGTGCGATAATAAAGGCAATGAGACGCAAACCATCTACAGGAAAGGAAGGAATGCTCCACGAGATAGGCACAGCAGTTAGTGATATAGACTCTAAAGATGGGAAGGTTTTCATCCACGGGGAATACTGGAACGCAATTAGTGATAAAGATATCAAGGAAGGAGAAGAAGTAGAGATAGTAGAAATTCAACGGTTAAAACTCACGGTTAGAAAAAAGGAGGAATAATGGGTCCATTAATAGTTATCGTAGTAATAGTCCTCATACTTCTTGCAAATGCCATAAATATCCTGCAGGAGTATGAAAGGGGTGTTATATTCCGACTCGGTAGATTTGTAGGTATAAGAGGTCCTGGCTTCGTTCTGATTATTCCATTTATAGAAAAATTAGTCCGGGTTGGTCTCAGAGTAGTCACTTACGATGTCCCCACCCAGGATGTGATAACCAGGGATAATGTCTCAGTCCAGGTAAATGCGGTTGTATATTTCAGGGTAATGGATGCAGGAAAGGCAATAATTGAGATAGAAGATTTCCTATTTGCAACCTCTCAGATAGCTCAGACCACCCTGAGGAGCGTTGTTGGTGGTGCAGAACTGGATGAACTACTCTCGGAAAGAGAAAAACTGAACAAAGAACTCCAGAGCATCATTGATAAGGAAACAGACCCCTGGGGTATCAAGGTAACAATGGTAGAGATCAAACATGTTGACCTCCCCTCTGATATGCAACGGGCTATGGCTCGTCAGGCAGAAGCAGAGAGGGATAGGAGGGCAAAGGTAATCCACGCAATGGGAGAATACCAGGCTTCAAAGAATCTCTTAGCCGCTGCCCAATTAATGGAGAAATCACCTGTCACCATTCAGCTCCGATATCTGCAAACCCTGAGTGAGATCTCTGCAGAACAGAACTCAACAATTCTCTTCCCTATACCGATAGATCTTTTCAAACCTTTCATTAAGGCCTTTACGGAAGGAACTACAGCTAAAAAACCAGCAGAGAAGAAAAAAAAGAAATAGAAAAAGAGGAAGACTAAACGCATAAACCGACCATAGCCTGGATAACCTATTATTTTCCACCGATGGGAATGGGTGGGATTCAGAGGGTTTTTTATATTCCGCAATTCCTTAAAAAATTGGGGTGGAATGTAATGATCTATACCCCAAACCCACCAGGTTCCTATATAAAGGATAATACCTTCAGCGATAAAACTTCCCTTTCTGTGACAAGAACACCCTGTCCTGACCCATTACACATAATAGGAAAACGGAGTTCCGGAATGGGTGGCGGAAAACGTGATACTCTTTCCTTCCCGGACAATAAGGTCTTCTGGCTTCCTTTCCTTTACAGGGCCCTTGCGAATGTGGATGTCATTGTAACATCCTCTCCTCCCTTTTCATTACTCCTTTTAGGGCAGTTTAAGGGAAATGTTCCGTGGGTCATTGATTTCAGGGATCCCTGGGTAGGAAGTTACCTTGGTAAATATCTCTTTTCCTGGGAAGAAAAACTTGCCACCACCATTGAAAAATACTCCTGCGAAAAGGCTTCCCTTGTGGTAACAGTAACAAACCATCATCAACATTCTCTTTGCAATCGTTACCCACAATGCAGAAAGAAAATACATTTAATTAGGAACGGCTATAGTGAAAAAGAGTTCCCTGCACAGTTAGAAAGGAAAAGGGATAAAGATATAGTTATCACTTATATGGGAACATTTAACAAACTCCTTCCTCCCCAGCCAATCTTTAAGGGTCTTGAGGAACTATTCAATAAAAAACCCGAAATGAAATCAAGGATAGTATTCAAACATATAGGCCATTCAACAGGATTTGACCTTAATCAATTAGGGAAGATTCCGGGAATTAAAGAGATTATAAGAACAGGATATCTTCCGCACAAAGAGGCACTTACAGAACTGATAGACTCAGATATCCTTATTCTGCTGGGGGCTAAGGGCCCCCAGGATAAAGCGATAATCCCATCTAAACTCTATGAATATCTAAAAGCAGGCATTCCAATTATTGCAATAACCGATAATAAAGAAATTGAAGGACTTATTGGAACCTCAGGCATGTGTTGTGATTACAGCCCAGAGGCTATTGCAGAAGCCCTACTTCATATAACCGATAATCCTCATTCATTCAAACAAGCAGATAATTATAGGGAGTTCTCATGGGAGAATTCAGCAAGGAAATACTCAAATCTCCTCTCATCAGTTTTGTAGTTATAAATTATAACGGGGGAGAATATCTATCCCAATGTCTCTCTTCTATAATGGAACAGGGGGGCGATTCAGAATGTATAGTAATAGATAATTGCTCATCCGATGATTCCTTAGAAATAATAAAAAGATTTAATGTATATTTAGTTGTAAACAAGAAAAATCTCGGATACCCAATCGCAGTGAATCAAGGGATAAAAAAAGCAAAGGGAAAATATATCTTTCTTCTTACACCGACAACCTTTCTTGAAATTGGTTCAGTAAACAGGATGATCGAACTACTAACAGAGGATTATATTGGTGCGGTTGCACCGCGCCTAAAGGATAAGGAAGGCTCCACCATTCCATCGATAAGAGCAATCCCGTCTCCTATTTCATTTCTCTGGGAGGCAATCGGAGGTTCAAGGTTCCTGCCAGGAAGAGAATTCTTTAGACCATGGAAACTCCCGCATTTTGATTATTCAAAAGAGCAGGAAGTAGAACAGCCGATGTCCTGTGCGCTTCTTGTAAAAAAGAAAGCAATTGAAGAGATTGGTCTCTTTGATGAAAGATTCTTCCTCTACTTTTCTGATGTAGATTTCTCGAAACGTCTATTAAAACACTACAAAACGCGCTATCTACCAGAGGCCTCAGCAATACACATCAGGGGAGGAACAACTAAAAACCTCGGTTCAGAAAGGATTCGCATATTCCATAAGGATCTCATTGCTTATTTGAGAAAACATCATCCTGTTAGTCTCTTGTTTATCGGGGTGTTTCTGATTGTAATCGGTGAAATCCGCTATTTATGCACCAAACTTATCCAATCTCTCGGAATGGGCAAGAAGTAGGGAGGTGAGATATAAAGCGGGAATCCTTCCTATATCACCCTTTGCACATTCTGATTCACTGAATCCAGACACACCACTTATACGCGTCCAGTTGGATCTAATGAGCAGTGGAACAGGATGCCAGGAATGAGCCTTATAGGTGGCAGGTGTTGAATGGTCTCCTGTTACAGCAAAGACATCCGGGGACAATTTCATAATCCTTGGAACTAATCTATCAACCTCTTCTATCTCCTTAACCTTGCTGTCAAAATTCCCATCCTCTCCATAGGAATCTACCTTCTTTATATGGATATAGAAATAATCATAATCATTGTATGATTGTTCGTATATCCCTATCTCTTCCTCATTTGAATGGACATCGGTGACAACATCCATGCCAAGGAGTTGAGTTAAACCTCTGTACATTGGATAGGTAGCAATAGAGAGGGCTTTTAATCTGTAGATTAAAGGGAACTGTGGAATCTCAGGATATCCGGAAATACCACGAAGTAATATCCCATTGGGCGGTTCATCCAGTCCCTTGAGTACCCTCGAAGCCTCTTCGGTTAACCTGTTGATAATATTGGCTGTTTTTTGGGCGGATTCATCATCTATCGTGGAAGTTGATTTAAGTATCCCTCTGTTGATAATATGAGGGTCAGTATCAGTAACCTGTTCAGAAAGACCCTCTCCTCGGAAACGAATAACAAAACGATGTTCCTTTCCACTCGTAAAGGCAATCCTTATCCCATCGATCTCTTTTATCTCTTCATTCAGTTTTAGAACCAACTTCTTGTTTATATCTGTTGATATCCTACCTGCCCTCCTATCTATTACAACATTATCTTTCGTGACACAAAAATTACCACGGGCAGTAAGGTCTCCCTTTTCCACCTCCATCCCCACTCCTAATGCCTCCAGTATTCCTCTACCTATCTGGTACTTAATAGGGTCATATCCAAACAACGACAGATGCGCAGGGCCACTCCCCGGGGTAATCCCAGGGAGGACAGGATCAATCAATCCTACTGAATTCAGCGAGGCAAGACGGTCAAGATTTGGTGTGTGGGCAACCTCTAAGGCAGTTTTCCCCTTCAGGGGTAATCCACCAAGACCATCAAGAATAAGAAGGACTATCTTTGTATCTCCTTCTTTTACAATATCCTGCAATATAGATAAAGGATCTATCATTTTTCTGCCTCTTTCGAAACCTTTTCTTTATCCGGGAAGAGATAATGACCCTCCCATACAGGATCAGTCAAATCCTGCAGCCTCTTATCATACTTAATCAGCCCTTCGTTATATCCTCTATCCCGAAGGGCAACCGCAGCATCCTCATCAGCAGGTTTGACTCCGAATTCTTCTGCGACCTTGAGGAACTTTTCGTGATGGTCACGGATAAAGCAGGGCATTATCCAATTACCGTGTTCCTCAGGTTTCCTCTTATAGCCGTAATCAAATTGCCATTCTCTTATTGACTTAAAGAAATCAGAATGGATGATATCGTTCAGGGTCCCACCCTTTGCAAAGACCTCGTTTACATTGTCAACCGTATAAGGAACAAAGACACAGGGCATTACATCGCCATTCCAGTCTATATAGAAATATCCACCAGGTCGAGCTCCTGCAATACAACCATCAGAAGCCGTAGCAGTGCTCCAGAAATCTGCAACAAAAACATCATCTTTTCTGAGTAGTTTCCATTCCCATTCATACAGACCAGTTCTCTGCTCCGGTGTAGGCATTAGATTAAGGGTAAATTCACGACCTATAGGCATATACTGAAATATCCAACCGTATATAGCACCCATTCTATGGAAGAAGAAATCCCTGAACTCATCGGTTGTAATGACATCAAGGTTATTCCTTGTTGCCGTTATGGAGATACCAAACGGAACCCCTGCGGTTCTTAGATTACTCATAGCTTCCAGAATTTTATCAAAAACACCCTCGCCTCTCCTATAATCGGTTTCCTCTTTCATACCTTCCACAGAGATAGCCGGGGTAATATTACCCAGTTCTGCCATCCTCTCTGCAACTTCTTTGTTGATTAAGGTTCCATTGGTATACATAAGAAAGTAGGAATCATCATATTTCTCACATAGGTCCAGTATTCCCTTTCCGTCACTCTTATACATAAGCGGTTCCCCACCTGAGATAACGAAGAACCTCATACCCCATAGTTCTCTTGCCTGGTCTATTATCTTCGTCAACACATCCCAGGATAATTTTTCCTTGAATTCTGCTCCTGATGCAGCATAACATCCCTTACAACGAAGGTTGCACTGCTTACCAGGACTCAAGGTCATAAAAACAGGAGGACGCTCCCCAAATTCCTTTACATATCCAATCCTCTGATAGAAACCCCCGAAGAAAACATTCCCGAGAAATACTCTTATAAGTCCTCTGATGGATCTCTCTGATAGATTACCTTTTTTGATAGCACGGTCAATGCTCCTGAATATAGCCCTGCCCATATAGTATTTATCCTCCTGAACCTTCAAAGGCCTATTATCAGGGTTTTCTTTTATGAGATCCTTGTAAATCCTATTTTCCATATTCTTTAAAAGCCATGGTCTTATCCATTTGTTATTAATCGCAAAAGGTATAAGTGATGTAAGGGTCTTAAGGGTTGCTTTTTTTAAGATCTTCATACTGCCTCCTTAATTTCTATATTTCCCCTCTTATGAAATTCCTCCAGGTTGAATTCCCCTCCCTCTTTATATTTCTCCATAAATGCATAATATAGGTCTTTGTTATAAACGCAACATAGGTTAGACATAAGGACCGCCTACCCCTTTTAGAGCTTTAACCTGACCCCTAATTCCCTCATAAACTCTTTTAAGGAACTCTCATTTAATTTGTAGAATACCCATTTCTTATATCGTCTCTTGACCACCAAACCCGCTTCCTCTAATTTCATCAGATGATGCGATATCGTAGGCTGAGTGAGCTTCGAAACCTCAACAATCCTCGAAACACTCCTTTCCCCTTCCCTAAGCAACTTCAATATCCTAAAACGCGTCTCATCACTCAATATCCTTAAAACCTTAGCCAATTCCATATAACCTCCTTATTGTTTATATAGATAGGCGTCTATATGTTACCATGTTTTCACTTTTTGTCAAGGGGGGGTACCACACTACCCCCCATTTTTTTAACCGCAGATTAACGCAGAACCCAACCACTACCCCATTTAATCTGTAATTCAAGAGGAAGAACCCACCACCACCCCTCTATTTCACCACAGAGGGCACAAAGGAAAAATAGTTAAGTAATTGAATGGGAAAATAGTTAAATAGTAGGGGCGACTTCCCAGTCGCGACTATCACGGAGTAGTGGCAATTCATGAATTGCCTCTACAAGTCTTGCGCCTTCCAAAACGCAGAGCAAGCTCTGCTACTCCTATCAACTGTAGGGGCGTTTAATTAAACGACCCTACATGAAAAAATACATTATTGAGTTTTGTAATTACTGTATTGTCAGGGTCTGAGCTCAAAAATTTTGAGGGTAGGCAGGGGAAAGCAAAATTCAAAAACCCTGGCTCTATCTTGATCATTCTAACCCTACCATCGTGTGCTTGATTTTTTACAACCAAAATCAATTGGGGTTGACAGAATGGAAATTAATCATATTTTTAAATATATATTTGTTGATTTACCGTACGATAATACGAGGGGGGTAGATAAAAATTGGCACTTATTCAATGGTATGGTATCTAAAAAAATATAAGATTATAAAAACAAGGAAACCTATAAAAAAATAAAAACCAAAAAGTAAACCAATCTATGTCCGAGTATGATAAGTATATTAAAAAAATCCAGAAATTAAAATCATCCAATAAAAAACAGAAAAAAGATGATTCAGATGTAAAATCTCGGCATCTAAAGGCACTTATTGAAATAGCAACGCAAATCGTCAGAGATATTAATCTTGAAGATGTTCTGAGATTGGTTCTGGAAAATGCAGTTAATTTAACCAATGCAGACAGGGGATTCATAATGCTCTGTGATAACAAAGGGGTCTGGAAATACAAGATAGGAATAGATTCAAAGTTTTCTCCCCTTCCCTCAGATAAATTTTGCCTGAGTATGAGTGTTATAAACCAGGTTGCGGAAAAGAAGGAAATTATTTTTATTGAGAATGTAATAAAAGAAAAGGAATTCAAGGAAAAGAAAAGCATCAAAGAATTAGGATTAAAGATGATACTTGCCGCCCCATTAGAAACGAATGGGAATGTCATTGGTGCACTCTATGTTGATTCAATCACTCCTGTCAAATCCTTTACTAAGGGGGAAAAACACCTCTTTGAGATATATACTAATTTTGCAAGTATTGCAATAACGAATGCAAGATTATACGAATCAAGCTTAACCGATCCCCTCACCGGTCTTCCAAATCTCTCCTCGTTTTACCTGAAATTGGATGAAGAAATCTCAAGGGCTCAGAGATACGGAGGAAATATTTCCGTTCTTATGCTTGATTTAGATAATTTCAAGGCAATCAATTATACTTATGGCTATCTTTTCGGGAATCGTGTCCTTGAGGCCGTCGGGCAACTGATTGGGGATAGCGTGAGGAAACCCGACTTTGCAGCCCGTTTTGGAGGAGATGAATTTATTCTATTCTTACCTCAAACCGATGCCAGAGATGCAAAAACCCTGGCAGAAAGGCTACTCGAGAAAATAAAAATGTCCTTTGAAAGGATTGATGAAGCGGAAATAAGCCTGAACGCATCAATCGGAATCGTATCCTTTCCTGGCACAAGACTCTCAACTAAAGAAGAATTAATAGTTGAGGTAGAGAATGTTCTAAACCTATCGAAAAACCAGGGTGGGGGGGTATTTACTCTAATAGATTACCGCAATTCTCAACCTCTACCTGAAGAGATCGTAGGAGTTTCTACTTTCTATAGAGGATTATCGAAACAAGTAGAAGATTTCTCCAAATCAAAGACACCCTGTTTAATACTGGGAGAAACAGGTGTTGGGAAGGAATTGATTGCAGGATGCATACATAAATCATCTAAAAGGAAGGATGCACCTTTTATAGTAGTGAACTGCACAGCAATTCCTGAGAACCTTCTTGAGGACGAACTCTTCGGTCATGAAAAGGGCTCTTTTACAGGTGCAATCAAACAAAGAAAAGGTAAGTTTGAACTTGCAAATAAAGGAACTCTCTTTCTTGATGAAATCGGCGACATATCTCTTTCTTTCCAGGCAAAACTTTTAAGGGTCATAGAAGATAATAATATCTATCGTCTCGGTGGAGACAAACCAATAACCATAGACGTAAGGGTAATATCTGCAACCAATAAGAATCTTGAGAATATGGTCGGTTCAGAAAGATTCAGGAAAGATCTATTTTATAGACTCAATGCATTCACTCTTAATATCCCTCCCCTGAGAGAGAGAAAAGATGATATTTTAACAATTGCAGAATTTTATCTCAAGATTTATGCCAGAATATATAAAAAATCCTTCTGTGGTTTCACAGATGGAGCAAAAGAAGAACTTTTCTCTCACCCCTGGTATGGTAATGTAAGAGAATTGAAGCATGTGATTGAGAAGGCTGTAATTATCGGTAAAGGAAAAGAGATTAGCGACAAAGATATCGCCTTACAGTTGCATAAGGATGGGCATAAAATATTAAAAGAGGTTATAGAAGAAACAGAAAGAAGGGAAATAGAAAAGGCACTTCGCACACTCAAAGGAAATATATCCAGAACAGCAACTGCGCTTGGTATCTCCAGGCAGACCTTGAGAAAGAAACTTTATGAATATAAAATTGAACTTTGATAACAGATATAAAATCATCCAACCCCTTGGCAAAGGGTCTTTTGGTGAGGTCTACAAGGTCTGGGATAAAAAGAATGAGAAGATAGTAGCCCTAAAATTTACCAAACATTTTTCAGAAACCCTTAAAGAAGAGTTTTCTCTTCTGACAGAACTTTCTCATCCCAACCTTGTAAAGGTGTATGAGTGTGGAGAATGGCAGAACAGATTCTATTTTACTATGGAGTACATAAATGGAAAAGATATTCTCACATACTGTAAGAACAAAGAGACAAAGGAAATTCTTTCCCTGGTTAAGAAACTACTTGAAGGGTTGGACTATATCCATTCTCAGGGTTTAGTTCACGGAGATATAAAGCCATCTAACTTTTTCATCGGAAATAATAGCCCCAAAATCCTTGATTTCTCGCTAACATCAATTACATTTTCAAACCATGATATTAAAGGGACAATCGGCTACATTCCTCCAGAGGTGATTAAAAAAAGGAAATTCACTCCTCAATCAGACCTATATAGCATTGGAGTTCTTCTTTATGAAATCCTTACAGGAAAACTTCCTTTTAAAGCAAATAGCATTTATGAATTATATAAAAAACAGATAGAAAAAAACTATATCCCCATTGAGAAGATAAATCCCAAGGTTCCCAAAAGGACACAGAACGTAATTTTGAAACTACTTGAACCTTTTCCTCAAGACCGCTTCACTGATGCAAAAGAGGTCATTAATGCACTCTTTCCAGGAGTGAAGATAGAAAAAAAAATCTCCCTTCCATTTGTAGGCAGAGAAGAAATATTAAAAAAAATGAAGGATTCTATTGAAAAGAGGATAAAAAAAGGGTTTAATGCACCATCAACGGTTTTAATCTATGGGGGAACAGGAATGGGTAAAACGGCATTACTTAAAGAATTTGCAAAGAACCTTTCGTTAGAAGGGATAAAGGTTTTAAGAGAAAGAGAGAGTGCTACTCACCCTCCTCTTTTTACCCTTATCAAAGAACTGAGTATGAGGGCATCTTTGAATTTAGTAAATAGATACAGAGATGAATTAATTACATTCTATCCAGAATTATCCAATATATTTGAGGGCAGAGGTCCCCACAAAGGAGAACCCACTGATTTCAAGAAAATCATCTATTTCATAAATGAAGCGATATCAGAAATAAAAGACTTCCATGTAATACTCATAGACGACCTGCATAGTTCACTTCCGGATGGAATAAATCTTTTCAATTTTCTTTCAGAGAATTTATGCGAAAAAGCAATTATCATTGCCACAGGAAACCCTGATCTATTGAAGAAATCAATAGAAATAAAAGGAAAAAAGATAAAACTCCCTGGATTACTACCAGAAGATATCAAAGAATTACTTTTTATAAACTTTGGTGAAATGTCCCTGGTTGATGAGCTTACGGAAAGGACATATAGATGGACCTCTGGAAATCCTCTATTGATAAGGAAATCCCTCAATCTCTATCTAAGGGAAGGTGTAATTAAAGAAAGGGAAGGAGTATATCATGCAAATATTGAAAATCTCGAAAGTGATAAGATTTCCTTTTCGAAAGATATAGATACTTTTTTCAAGCATAAGCTGGAAGAACTTGATAAGGATACCAATGAATTTTTATCGTATTTTTCAGCAATTGGGGAAGAATTTCCCAGAAAGCTCATTTCATTATTCTCCAAGGATGATAAAGGTCTCAAAAAGGCGATCGAAAATGGCATTCTCACAGAAGAAAAGGGCTTAATTCGATTTACCCACCCTGTCTTACAGAATATTCTTTATCAATCTATACCTCTGTCAAAAAAAAGAGAGTTACATAAAGAGATTGGTAAGGTTCTCGAAGATTCCTATCCATCAAGGTTTGAAGAAATATTATATCATTACCTTGAGGCAGGAAATAGAGAAGGTGTACGCAGGATCATCCCTGAGGTTTTAAAAATTGAAAATTTACGAATGTTGAAATTACTCCTAAGGAGTTTACCTTGCATAAAAGATAAAAATGTTAAAAAAGATGTCCTTGAAAAGATTGCAAACCTTTATCTCCTTTTAGGTCAATATTCTAAATCATTTAAATTCTACGAAAAGACTTTAGAACTTGAAGAAAACAGGCCGGAAAGGGCGAGTATATCTTGCCAGTTAGGTTTACTCTCTGAAACTATGGGACAACGAATGAAAGCATTAATGTTTTATGAAAAGGGCATTGATTTGCTCGGTGATAAAAAAGATATACTATATGTTAAAATCATTGGAGAACTTGGCAGGGTTTATTGTATAATGGGGAAGACAAAAAAAGCACTCTCTTATCTTCAGGACGCATTGAAAATTTCTCAATTAAAAAAGGATATAAAAATAGAAGCTTTAACACTTTTAAAACTTGGTATCGTCTATTATACACAAGGGAACCTAAAAGAAGCCATTAAGGCGCTTAGAAAAGTTATTGAAATGGACAGTGAAATAAAAGATAACTTTATGCTTTCCAATGCTTATGTAAATTTGGGTTATTTCTATTATCAAAATAGAGAATATAACCTGGCAATGGAATGGTATAATAAATCTCTTTTTATAAAGAAAAGGATAGGCGATATAAAGAATATTCCAATACTTTTGATAAATATGGGTGCACTACTTGGAGAAAGAGGTGAATACTCCAGGGCGCTGTTTCTTTTTAAGCAGGGAATATCCCTTTCCAAAAAAAATATCTCCTTGAAAACCGCTTTTCTTGCCAATATAAGTTATCATTTCTACCTTATGGGTTCATACTCCGAAACAGAAAAAAAACTCCTGAGAGTTTTAAAAATCCGAAAAAAAACAGAGGAAAAACTAAACCTTCCACTTACCTTTAAAAATCTATCCTTAATTTATCTTGACCAGGGGATCTATAAGAAGGCAATTGAGAGTGTAAATGAAGGAATCGAAATTACAAGAGATTTGGAAAATAAATTGTTAGAAATAGAACTATTATCGGTCTTAATGAATATCTATTGTTCTATTGGAGCGTTAAAAAAGGCAAATAAAATAGCAGGGACTCTTTCAAAAGAGGAAAAGAATGACATTTTGAAAGCTTATGGATTGAAAATAAGAGGCGACGAAGAAGGAGCTCTGTCCCTGATGGAGAGAGTAGAAGCAAAGGATGTTGAGGAAAAAAGAGATAAGGCCCTATTTTATTTCTGTATGTCAAACGATTATCTCTTCTTATGTGAGCAAGAGAAAGCGAAGAGATACTGGATACAGGGCAATCAAATTGCAGATTCGATAGGCCAGAGATTACCATCCGCTATTTCTTTATATCTTCAGGGGAGAGTTCAATACGAAACAAAGGGTCTTTTAGGCCCTGAACATTCTGTCCATTATTTCGAAGAGGCAAAGAGACACTTTGATAAAATGAATACAAGGGAATACCGATGGAGAACAGACTATCACCTCGGAAGATGCAAACTCCTCTTAGGAAAGAAAAACGAAGCACTCTCCCTATTTGAAGAGGCAATAAAAATCCTCAAAGAACTTGAATCTTTTATCGAAGAGGAGGAATTAAAAAGGTCTTTCCGTTCTCACCCGGAAAGAAAGGAATTCCTCCAATTCCTCGCTAATCTATAGCTGGTAAATCATTTACCACCTACTGGTAAAAGACTTTCCACTTCAATATTTTATTATCCCCTTGAATTCCAAAGAGATAAACTGTTACTGGTAAATCATTCACCACCACTGGTAACTAAGTTTCCAATTTTGAAAAAACTGGATTTATAACTTGCTGATTTTTAAGGACTTAATATCCTGGTTTTTTGGAATGGAATTTGTATATAAAATAGAAGAAGGGCGTTTGAGTAAGGGAAGCGATAATACGATAATTGAAAGTAAAAAGAGGAAAGCGATACCCGCCAATTGTAGTTTTAACCTGAAACAAGGAGGTTATCAACCATAGATAAAATTAGATGTTCTCTTGCCTTTTGGGGACGAAAGAGTGTTAAAGAGGTGTTCCTCAAACCCTTACGGTGAGAATAAAGTTGTCGGGAAAGGGAAAAACCTTAAAAGGAAATTAAGATGCTTAAAGGTAGATTGTTAATATGTCCTCTACTCTTTTTGGGAATATATATCAAGAATACATTCAATTCGCGTGCTGGTAGTAAAGATGTTGTAGGAGATGTATCTGGAGCTGAAACTGCATATGTAGTCGTGCAAAACAGTGGGGATAAAGTAGATTACTACTTCAAATCCAGACACCCTTTCCGCCAGAGTATAAACCATGTGCTTTGGACTTCACAAAATACTGCATATAATTATTCTAATAAAGGAAAAGTTAGTAAACAGGAGAAGATTATCGTGAATAGATACATAATACTACAAATGCCTGGTGGAGGTGACTTTGGCGAAGCAAGATAAATCTAAACTAAGAACTCATCCTGGTAAACTTACATTTACCCGACCAAAGTCACTTGTGGGAAGAAAGGAAGAATTAACCCTTTTAAAGGAAGAATTCAGTAAATTAGGTGAAAACCCACATAAACCAATCATTATTATTTCAGGGGAAGCAGGTATTGGCAAGACACGGTTATTAGAAGAGATTGATAAATATAGTAGACTAAAAAACGCAATCTTTATAAAGGTAGAATGCCAAAGAGAAGAAGAAGAGTCTTACGCACCTTTCAGGAGGATTATCAAATCATTGATTAATCTACTTGAAGTAGATTATAAGGAATTCATCAAGGTTTACGGAGATATGCTCATAACCCTATCACCAGATTTAAGGAACAAAGAATACCTACGGAAGGTTAAACACTTAAAAGAAATAGAGAAGCACTACATCCTTGAGAGATTCTTGCAGTTCCTCATAAATTTACCATTAGAGAAGAATATTGTAATAGCATTGGAAGACTTCCAATATTCAGGAAAAGAGACCATTGAGTTTCTCAAATATCTGGCACTCGGAATGCCAGTCACATCAAATATTATTTTCATTATTACTTACAGAGAGGAAGAAAAGACTGATAAACTTATTGAGTTTGAAGAGGCAATAAAAGGCTATTTTATCAAGATTCTGCTTGAGAGATTAAGTATTCAATCCACAAGGGAGTTTATAACTTCTATGATAGATGTAATAGAAGAAGATGCAATTGAATCTATTTTAGATAAAACTTTCAAAAAGACAGCAGGTATTCCCCTCTTTATAGAACACTTCGTAAGATTATTGATAGAGGGAAAAGCCTTAACAAAAGAAGAAGATACCTGTATAATAGACAAAGATAAATTATCCGGAATAGAGTTAACCGGGACAATCCTACAAATAATTCAGGAGAAACTAGAGAGGGTTCCCAATAAAAAGTTAATGAGAGTGATTCAATATGCATCTATTATGGGTGGTGAATATATAGATAGTGTAATCTTGAATGAGATTATGGATAAAGATATTCGCAGGGAACTCAAAGTATTGAATAACCAATGGATCTTGCGAAAGGAAACCATAGAAGGAAAAGAGAGATTCAAATTTGCTCATCCCATGATAAAAGAGGTTGCATATCGAATAATACCCGGGAATGAGAGAAAGAAACTGCATAAGAAGGTTGGTCCTGTGTTAGAGAAACATTTCCCTCTGGAAAATGCAATTCTTGCTCAACATTTTTCACTGGCAGAGGTCAGAGGTAAGGCTTATAAATATTCTCTTAAGGCAGCAAAGAATGCAGAGAAGGAGTTTGCCTATTTAGAATCTATACCACTTTATGAAACTGCACTTAGATTTGCAACAGATAAGAGTAAAATGATGAAAATAAGGATTAAATTAGCGGAAGTATGTGGAATTGTATGTAATTTTAAGAAATCCATAAAGTATTTAAAAGAAGTGATTTCACAAGAAGAGCAAAATGAATTAAGGATAAAAGCAATGGTAGAGTTAATGAAGATTAACAGATTGCAAGGTAAAAATAAGGAAGCCTTTAAAATTGGCGAAGGTGTTTTGAAGTTAATAAGTAAAGACGTTTCTATACAAAAAGCGCAGGTTTATAAAATCCTTGGACGCATACTAATCGCAAAAGGTGAACATCGTAGAGGAATAAATTATCTCAAGGAAGCTCTATTGATAAGCGTTAAATTAGGAGATAAAGAACTTCAAGCAGAAACGAAGAATGCAATGGGATTAAGTTATACTCATAGAGACAGATGCAATATTGCAATAAAATACTTGAAAGAAGCATTAGAACTAACGAAGAGTAAAAAAACCCGTGGGGTTTTATATTTAAACTTAGGAGTTACATACGGAAGAATTCATAATCACAGAGAAGAAGAATTTTACTTTAAGAAAGCAATAGAACTCAGCAGAGAAACAGGAGATATAAAAGGTTTAGCAATAGCATACCATAATCTTGCATTGATTCTTCAAAGCACAGGAAGGTCAAATGATGCCCTTAAATATTTCAGGTATGCTTTAGAGTATACAAAAAGAATGGAAGATAAAATACGCTTATCTTTAATATATGCCAATATAGGGGGACTGTATGCTCAAATCAATGAATTAGACCTTGCAATAGAATATTGTAATAAATCCCTGGAGTTAATAAAGCATAAAGAATATGAGGATATACGGTTAACAGTGATTGTCTACATAAATGTCAGTGTGGTATATTTCTACCGTGGGGTGTATAATCGTGCAATTTTCTATTGTAAAAAATTGATGAAATTAGAAAAAAAAATAAATAATTTATCAGAATTAAACGAGGCACGCATTCTCCTATCAAACATATATGTCAATAAAGGCGATTTTGAAAAAGCTGAAAACTTATTACTTAAGGCAGAAGAGTATATAAAGGATAAAAAAGACAATTTGTTACTTGGTTTAAGTCATAGAGTAAGGGCAAAAATTATAAAAAATGATTCACCAGAGGAAGCCATAAGGTATTTTAAAGATAGTTTGAAAGCGTTCAGTAAACCTTACCTGAAAACTGAAAAGGCACACACCCTTTATGAAATGGGTAGATTATACATAGAAATGAATAAATACCAGGATGCACTTGATACTTTATTACAGGCGAATGGGATTCTACAAGAAAGAGGAGAGATTTACTGGCTTAAAAAAGTAGAAAATTCAATAGAAGATGTTGAAAAACTACTCCAGGTCCTGCCAAAGCGGATGGGGCTTGAGATTGATGTATTAACTCCAATAGTAAAACTTATTAGCAGTAAGGTCTCTTTGGATAGATTTATCGAGGAGGCATTAATACTCGTGAAGAACACTCTGCAGATAGGTATGAGCGCAGTAATCGTTTTTGAAGATGGGGATATAAAGAAGGTTTATTCTAATGAAGAAATAGATAAAGAAACACGAGAAAACATTAACAATCTTTGTAAACTAATTTATAATAAAAAGAAATTAATACTTAACCAAAAAGGGTTAATACTCTGTATTCCTATCAAGGTTGAAGAAACGATAAAGGGTGTTCTATATATGGATAATCGGGAAAATCAAAATAGATTTGAACGTGATACAATAGAATTCTTAAAGTTACTGAGTTCAATCTTCTCAATAGGAATTGAAAATCTCAAACTACGCGGAGAGCCATCAACAAAGTTTTCGCAGAAAAAAAAGGTAACCACTAAATTCGGCAACATTATTGGTGAGAGCAAGGCTATGCAGAAGGTTTATAATCTCATAAAATCCTGCGCCGGATCAGATATAGCGGTATTACTTGAGGGTGAGACCGGAGTTGGTAAGGAATTAGTGGCAAAGGCAATACATTTTCATAGTAAGAGGAAGGGGAATTTTGTGCCTATCTATTGTGGTGGAATGCCATACTCCTTATTTGAGGGAGAATTTTTTGGATATAAAAAGGGTGCATTCACCGGTGCCATCCATGATAAACCAGGATTACTGGAAGAGGCTGATGGAGGCACTATCTTTTTAGATGAAATAACCTCAATTCCTCTTCCAATTCAGGCAAAACTCCTGCGTGTATTACAGGAGGGCAATTTCAGAAGATTGGGAGAAACAAAACACAAGAAGGTAGATGTTCGCATAATCTCAGCTATCAATCAGGATATTGAGGAATTAATCACAAGAGGAGAGTTCAGAAAAGACTTATTCTACAGGATCACCACTATAAGGATGAAAATACCTTCTTTAAGGGAACGAAAAGAGGATATACCATTACTGGTAAATTACTATCTGGAGATATTTAACAAAAAATTTGGCAGGGATATAAAAGGATTTACCGGGGAAGCAATGAACACAATGACGAATTACACCTGGGAAGGGAATGTGCGTGAACTTGAACACGAGATAGAAAGATTAGTTGCAATAACTGAGGAAGAGATTATTACAATTGATGATTTAAAGGAAGAAATAAGAGAAACGAGACCAATCGAAATTGATAAGATTGTAAGGTTGGATGAATTTATAAAAGAGAGGGAGTGCGAATATATCGCATTAGTCTTAAAACAATGCAATTATAATATGTCAAAAGCGGCAAAATTATTAAAAATAGGTAGAACTACATTATACAGAAAAATAGAAGAACTTCAAATACTCAAAAATCAAGATAATACGCAACCTCTAATACCATTTCAATAGGGTAGTTCCTTTATCCGGATAAATCAATAAGTGTTCCATTTATGGAACTTCATAATCTATTTATTCCTTTATCTGCGAGCTATGTTCCACTATCGGAACACTTTTGATAAATGAATTTCTTATAACTCATTGAATATCAATAAGATTTACTTTGGAATGAAATTTGTATATATGTTGAAGGAGGACGGATGAATAAAGGAAGCGATAATATGATGAGTGAAAGTAAAAAGAGGAAAGCGATACCCGCCAATTGTAGTTTTAACCTGAAACAAGGAGGTTATGAAACCTGGATAAAATTAGATACTCTCTTGCCTCTTGGGAGTGTAAGATTAGAAAAGAGGTGCTCTCCAATCCTCCAGGAGAGGGTAAAGATGTTGAAGGAAAATAAAAAGGAGAAAATTATGAAAAAGATAATAGCTGTTATAGTAGTGGTAATGATGTTATTTGTTTTTGTTTCCACTGCACATGCGTCGACCTATACTGTTTATAGGGCTCCATATGGATCAAGGACAGGTGTCTTTTACCAGAGATCGTGGGATCTTGTTAAGGGTAAAACTATTAGCAATAATAACAAAGCGATTGAGTGTAAAACAAACGTTTCAACAACCTCCAATACGACCGAAAAGGTAACAAGTGCAACGGGTTATATAGAAACGGAAACCAGGGTTGTTCTGTATAATAGCTCTGGTTCACATACGGTGGATTTCAAACGCGACAATAATATAATACAGCGGATAAATATACCTTTTAGGGGATCTGGCACTTGGATCTTTAGAGCCAAATACTATCTGTAGTAGTTTTTTGGCTTTTTCTATTTGTCTATCATGAATCTATATCCCAATCCCAGCTCTGTTTTGCAGGGATTGGGATAGAGTTTCCTAAACTACGCAATATGTGGATTAATTTCTTCTTTATTATATTTACTTTAAATGCAGATACTCTCAATCTCAACCAAGCCATTGAGATTGCCCTCTTGAATAATAAGGTAGAACTCTTGAGGACAATAGAATACTACAACCAGTCCAATGCTTTTTATAAGGAAGCAAGGGCAGGCTATATGCCTAAATTGGACCTATCCTACAATTATGATTACTCAAAGTATGCTTCATTTCCTGATAATAGGACACACGAAGGAGGGGTAACCCTGGACTATTCCTTCATTTCTCCACTGGGGGGTGACATTCAATTATCATCCGGGTATACTGGTATTAGTAATACTGGTATTAGTAATCCAGATGTTACTTATTCTCCTACTGTTTCTATTTCTCTCACACAACCACTATCCTTTGCTGAAATTGCCTATAATAGGAATATTTTCAAACAGTTAAAGCATAGTAGAGAATACGGTGAAGTGAATTTTAAAAATTCTGTTGAGGACTTTGTCATCACTGTGATGTATAAATATATTACCCTGATAAAATCACAGAGGTCATTGGATAGAAACCGCATCAGCCTTACACGAAGTAAAAGGATGTTAGATATAGCCAGGCTCAAGGCAAAAGGAGGTGAGATTTCAGAAGACGAGGTAATGAATTTAGAGGTAGAGGTTGCACTCAAAGAGGATGAGATAATGGTTACGGAAAATTCATATAGAAACCAGAAAGAAGGATTTCTCAGGACCTTAGGGATAAAGATGGAAGAATTCATCCTTGATGAAAATGTCGTGGTTAAACCATGTTCTCTTTTACTCAAAGACTGCATTCAGATAGCATTAAACAAAAGGAAAGAGATAAAACTCTCTTTAGAATCCGTTCATTTTGCAGAACTCTCCTATAAAGAGGCAGGAGCAAAGAATAAACCATCCATTAATCTAAATTACACCCATTCATTCTCTGATGAGTCAACATCTCCCTGGTTTCATCTCGAAGATATTCAGAATAATAGAGATTGGTCTTTCAATGTATCACTCTCATTTCCCATTATTGATGGCGGAACCTATAAGGCAAGTTTTCTCAGTGCAATAAGTAATCTAACCATTGTAAAAATTGACTATGAAGAATTGAAGTATAATATAAAAAGGGAAGTAGAGGAGATATATAATGAGTTACAGATGAACAAGAAAAGACTCGAATCACTGAAGAGGAATGTTAAGATTGCAAAAAAGGCACTCTATATTGCAGAAGAAAAGTTCAAACTGGGCATCATATCCCAGGATGATGTTAACAGAACAGAGGAGAGACTCCTACTATCTCAGAGTTCCTTAGATGATGCTACATTCGACCATGTCCTGCTAAATGCACGACTTCTTAAATCGATGGGTGAATTTGAAGATGTGTATGACTGGGAAAAGATAATAGAGGGGAGGGCAAAATGAAAAAATGGCTTTTTCTTATATTTGGTTGTATAATTGTTCTTCTAATAACAAGATGGATGGTCTCAAGAGGGGCTTCAGTAGAAGTAGAAGTATTTGGTGTAGAAGTTGCTGAATTTATCTCACAGGTTGATGCATGGGGGGCAATAACATCCCGAAAAATAATTACATTGCATGCTAAATCTAATGGGATAATACAAAAGGTTCCTGCTCCTATACAGGCTGGAGCAAAGGTTTCTAAAGGAGAATTTTTAGGCGAGGTAAAGACTTCAGAAGAGGAGACCCAGACTATTCAGAATGAACTCAAAAGGGCTGAAACGGAACTGGAAATCTCTAAAAGAAAAGTTGCGTTGAGCAAACAGCTTTTTGAATTAAAGGCTATATCCGAAAACGAACTTATGCGGGAAAAGTTGAACTATGAGAGCCAGAAGATAAGCGTTCAGGAGTTAAAGGAAAAATTAATGCCCCAGAAGCTGAGTGCACCATTTAGTAGTGTTATCTCAGAGATGAGAGTAAAAAATGGAGAAATTGTAAAGAGAGATGATCCACTCTTTACCTTTTGTGATATGGAACATTTGATTGCTGAATTGGATGCGAATGAAAAGGATGTTGCAAGGATACATAATGGGCAGGAAGTGCTGATAATGAGTGAGGCGTTCTCTGAAGAATTGAATGGTAGAGTGGAAAGGGTAAGTATGATAGCAAAGCAAGGAGCAGGTACACCAATGGGTTTTGGTGCGCCTGCCTTTTCAGTAACCGTTTCCATTGAGAATCCCTCAAGTACTGTTCTACGTATCGGAGGTCATGTTCTTGGTAGGGTAATTACTCAACGAAAGCAGAATGCCATAGGAGTTCCATTAGAGGCAGTGCTTTACGATGGCGAATCCAATGCCTATCTCTTTGTATATAATTCAGGCAAAGCAAAAAGGCGGGAAGTAAAGATCGGGCTTAGCAGTAATGAACTTGTTGAAATTGTTGATGGGTTAAAACCAGGTGAGAAGGTGATTATCTCAAATAACTTATATCTCAAAAACAATACAAGTGTCATTTTAAAAGAGCCGAGTATACCATTTTATGAGGGATTTTAGGGAATTTGTAACAATAGGTTTTAATAACCTGAGAGTATACCGATTGAGATCCACACTGTCTCTAATTGGAATCATAATAGGAATTACTGCAGTGGTAACAATTGCATCGATCGGTGAAGGAAGCAAATCGAAGATACGAAAGGAATTGAAAAAAATGGGTACAGAGCTCATAAGCATATTTCCAAAGCCGGTCTATTTTGAACAAAGTGAAAATTATAGCGTGAGTGTTACTACAGATCAATTTCCTTTAACAAAGAATGATCTTCTTTCCATCAAGAAGAATGCTTCTTCAGTAGGAAACATTACAGAGATGATACAGAAAGGGCATGAGTTGGGCAAAGAGTGCGTGGTTGTATGGGGAATAGATGTGGACTTTCAGGATATCGCGATAGTAAACGTACTACAGGGTAGATTTATTAACAGAATTGATATAGATATGAGGCGAAATATTTGTGCAATAGAGATGAATCGTGTGGCACAGAAAGCCCTTAAAGGAACGCCCAAAATAGGCGATTTGGTATCTTTTGGGAACAGATCTTACAGGATTGTCGGCCTGGTAAAAAGAGAAGCATTTTGGATCCAACGATTTACTGAAATGATGGATGTGTATGTGCCAATTAGTGTATTAGAGGAGGAAGGATCTGAGAATAAAGGATATTATGCGAAAGCGGTATCTGAAGATAGATTGTCAAATGCAACCTACGAAATAGAAACAATATTACAATCCAGAAGATTGGGCAAGAAGATTTTCAAGGCACAATCCTATGGGGAATATCTGAAAATGCAGAACAAAATTATCAGGGTTGTTACGCTTGTCGTAGGAGGTGTTGCCCTTCTTTCACTTTTGGTGGGTAGTATAGGCATAATGAATGTGATGCTTGTTTCAGTAGGAGAAAGAACCAGAGAGATAGGAATAAGGATAGCATTGGGAGCATTGAGAAGCGATATTCTTCTTCAATTTTTAATTGAAGCCATTATTCTATGCATTGCAGGAGGTATTATAGGCATAATCGTAGGGTTAATCATTGCCTGGATAGCCGCACCACTCCTGCAGGTTCCTTTTATAATTTCCTGGATAGTGGTCTTTATAGGTGTCACATTCTCTGTTTTTGTGGGAATCCTCTCCGGGCTTTATCCTGCCTTCAAAGCAAGTAAATTAGATCCGATAGAGGCGCTCAGGTACGAATAATGCTTATTTCGATATCTAATGGGTGGAAAATATACAACAAAGGGCCACAAGAGGTAACAGCCTTGAGGGAAATAGATCTCAAAATCAAAAAGGGTGAATATATAGCCATTACAGGTCCATCAGGTTCGGGTAAATCCACTTTACTCCATATCCTGGGATGTCTTGATATACCTAAAAAAGGAGAGTACAGGTTTGATGAGAAAAGAGTAGATGGTCTTAGTGAAAGGGAGATTGCAGGAATAAGGAACAAAAGGATAGGATTTGTGTTCCAGTTCTTTAATCTCCTGCCAAGAATAAATATCCTACAAAATGTGGGTGTTCCTCTATTCTATGCGGGGGAAAAGAAAGACAAGAGGGAAAAGTGGGCTTATGAAGCACTCAAGAAAGTAGATATGGAACACAGGGCATTACATTCACCGAATGAACTTTCAGGAGGTGAGAAACAAAGGGCTGCTATTGCAAGGGCAATAGTTAATGACCCGGATATCATACTTGCAGATGAACCAACAGGTAACCTTGATACAAAAACAGGATTGAATATATTAAATCTTTTCGGTTATCTCAATGAAGAAGGGAGAACTGTTATTATCGTATCTCATGACCTTCGCATTGCCAAAAGGGCAAAAAGGGTTATATCACTTCAAGATGGAATGATTGAGAAGCAATAAAAATCCTCAAAGAACTTGAATCCATCATCGATGATAAAGAATTAAAAAGATGTTTCCATTCCTACCCTGAGAGAAAAGAATTCCTGAAATTCCTTGAGGAACTCTTGATTTGTAAATCACTTACCACCCCCTGGTAAATTACTTACCACCACCGGTAAATTACTTACCACCTCCCCTTATCTCTTATCACACTGAACCTCAAGACTTTTACTGCAACTGGCAACACATTTACCAATAACTGATAAATAAGTTACCACTTTCAGGAATCTCCAATTTCTAAGGGCTTGAATTTCAACAAGTTGTATTTCTCATTCTCTGGAATGAAATTTGTATATAGTAATAATGAATGAGAAAAAAATGAGTGGTCAATCAAATAAAGGTAGAACGATAGATGAAGAATTAGGAAATTATATGTTTAACCTAAAAGAAGGAGGTGTATCAAGGGTAAATAAAACATATGCTCTCTTGCCTCTTGGGAGTGTAAAGTTAATAAGAGGTGCTCTCAAACTCTTCAGGAGAGGATAAAGATGATGAAGGGATTCAATAAAAAGAGGAGGTTTAAGTGTTAGATAAAATACGGTTCTTGGCACTAACTATAATGTTAGTTATGTTGTGTGCATACGCTAAGGCGGGACCAACTATACCGGGTAAGACTGAAAACCATGAGAAAATCGCCACGCATAGGGCGGTGTATCCTTCGATGACAGTTGATAAGTCTTCAGAAGTGAAAAAACCAATTGATTTTAAGGAGCTACGAGATGTAGGCGAAAGACTACTTATACAAAGAACAAGAGGTTATTATTACTGGATCGAACATTATGATTTATCTCCTGGTTATTACCGTTGGTTCAAGTGGAATATGGATAATGGGCAGGAGATGATTCTAACCATGACACCGCCTAAAGGATCCGATTTCGATCTCTATCTATACAACCCTAATGGCGTTGAGAAAGCCAAGGCAACAAAAGGTGGTGACAACACAGAGGTTATACATTATACAGCAGATATGTCAGGTGAGTGGGAAGCTCGCGTTACTATATATAGTGGTAGTGGAGATTTTTCCTTTGCATGGGTGAAACTAAATGATGACGATGTTTGTTTCGAGGTCGAAGAATGGTATACAGATAGACATCAGGATGCTTGTGGTGGAGACGTTTGTTCTTACCCAAGCTATGAAGCCTATCAGTATATCAGCAATAAATTTCATGATGATGGGTTGAAACCTGTCTTTGTCCCTGGCGCTATAGAGTGGCTCCCCAATAATGATTGGCCTACTGACGAACCTGATTTTGATGTTCGTTTAGTCGTTGATTATGACCCTGGCGCTGACCATAGGGGATGGTATCAGCCGTGGAATTGGACTGTTGTTTTAACTAAGGTGTATGGCTTCCCCAACGAGGATAAGAAACTACTTTTGCATGAACTGGGGCACTACCGAACTTGCGTGGACCTTTATGATACTGAGGCGGATGGTATATGGGATACGGTAGATGATATAATTTCGTGCGCTACCAATCCTCTTGTTATGCGCTGCCCGGGCTTTGCAACGAATTTCCATACTTCCCACGAGAATGCAATAGAATGGGCAGAAAGTGATACAAGACTCGAGGATGCAAGTCAGTTTCTTAAAGTTGGAGATACTTATTCTTCTTCTATACCGAGCCCGGGGACAACATCGGATGGAAAGAAGTATAGGATGTACTCAGTGGTAGTGGATGCGAATACGGTTAATCCGCTTACGGTAAAGATGACCAATATTCCTTCTGGATCTGATTTTGACCTCTATGTCCGTTCGCTTTATGTCCCAGAGATATATAATGAGCATTATTATGAAGGTGAATGGGAAGATGTAAGTTATCGAGGTGGGAATTCGGACGAGACTTGCACAATTACCCCCACAAATAAGAGAGTGGGTATATTGGTTCGCAGGTATTCAGGTTCCGGTAGTTATAAGTTATCCATCCAGCAAGACCCAGCAGGAACCGGATATTCTGAAAACTTTGACGATGGAAGTGCTGATATGGCGCTTAGCGGTCTCTGGCATGTTACTTCATATAGGGACCACAGTTCCTCTTACTCATTGGCATACAATGAAGAAAGCGACCATGATTATGATACTGGTTCAAGGAATTATGGTGGTGCAGAATTCAGTGTTACTCTTCCATCAAACCCAGTATTGGAATTCTATCATTGTTATTGGACAGAAAGTTATGCCGGTGCGTATGATGTCTGTCGTGTCCAAATATCCACAGACGGTGGCTCCAGTTGGGCTCTTTTAAAACAGTGGGATGCGAGAGATGCCAATATTACTTCATGGACGAAAGTGGCGCTTGGCCTCTCTGCCTATTCTGGAAATGTAAAGATAAGGTTCTACTTTGATACTATTGACGGCCTTTATAACAATTATGAAGGCTGGTATATTGATGATGTGGTTGTTAAAAGTAGTTCAAAAGGCGAAGCAGTGGAAACTCCAGAGTTAGTGTCTGAGGAAGGTCCTCCAAGAGATAGTAAGGATCTACCCACAGTCTATTCATTAGAGACCTCAAGCAATTCATTTGCTGTAGAATCCTCTGTGTATCTCGCTTATTCCCTTCCAAAATCATCGAATGTGAGTTTGAAGATATACAATCCTAATGGTCGATTGGTAAAAGTACTTATGGAGGGAAAAAGAGAATCCGGATACCACACAATTTCCTGGAATGGCACAGATATATCTGGCGCAAAAGTGCCAGGTGGAATTTACTTCGTTAGGATGAATGCAGATTCCTTCACCAAGACACTTAAAATAACGATGATAAAATAGGAAGAATTTATTCATCAAGAAAGGCACAGGTTCTACCAAGGACCTGTGCCTTTAATCCTATTGAGTTTAGTTATCTTATCCCCTCACCCAGAATTACTGAGATTCCTCGACAACCTATAACTGGTAAATTACTTCCCACCTACTGGTAAAAGACTTTCCACTTTATCTTTTCCGTATCTCCTTAAATTGCAAAAACTTACACGACCACTGGTAAATCATTTACCACCACTGGCAAATAAGTTTCCAACTCCTGAAAAATCTGGGCTTATAATACCCTGATTTTGAACCACTTAGCATCTTAGTTTTTTGGAATGGAATTTGTATGTAATATAGGGTAGAGGATTAATGGATAGGAAAAGAATGATTGGCATCATACAGAAAGAAAGAGCAATGAAAAAGTCCATACTGGCGTATTGTATGTTTAATCCAAAGAAAGGAGGTGTATCAAGCCTGGATAAAATTAGATGTTCCTTTGCCTCTTGGGAGCGAAAGTTCAAAAAAAGAGGTGCTCTTCAGTCCCTCAGGAGAGGATAAAGATGTTGAGGAAAGGAATTTAATCTCTAAAAGGGGGTTGAAATGAAAAGAGCATTATTAATGATGCTAACGATAGCGTGTATCTTTATGGTGACCGATATAGTAATGGCTAATGAGAATTTTGAAGTAAAGGTTTTCAAGGAAGACAACGAGCTATATTCAGAAGATAAGATAAACATAGAGGATGTAGTAGAGATAGAACCGGAAAAACCCTTGTCAAGGGCACTAAGTATGCCTTCTATAGATAAATGGATGTACGATGAGAATTATGTAGTAGCTCATTGGCTTGGAGAAAAACTTGGTGGTAAGACAATTTGGGAGCCCATAAATATAATCTTTATGGACGGTTTTGCAACTTCGTCAAGTAATTCGAGGAGTAGGATGAGAACGGCTTTGTCTGATGCCCAATTCCCCCACCAGGGTATACATAGTGATGGATACCACGGCAAGATGGACGGTATATGGTACAATCAGGAACCAACAGAGAATGACCAAGCGTTCTCCGATGGATCTGCTATATTTACCAATAACCACGGCAGGATGTTTGGTCCACGTAAAAAGGAAGATGTATACTATTGGATAGGTGCTTTCAGCCGTGAATCAGGAACATTCCATCACTACATCTCCTTTAATACTGCAAGAAATACCCTTGCAAACAATCTGAATAGCTACACCAGTTTTAAGAAGGGAGAGTCAAAATATCTGGGTAATAAATATAACACCTCTACTGATACAACTGGTGATCACGATGGCTATGCCATTCTGATTGCTGCGCAGGACCCCTACGAGTCAGACAATAGTTTCGGAAGTGCAAACTGGATATCGAATGGTGAAGAACAGAAACATAGCATTTCCCCTAAAAATGATGTTGATTACTGTAAATTCAGCATCAGTGGGACAAAGGATGTCACAATTGAAACCTCGGGACCTTACAAGTGTGATACCAGAATGTGGTTATACAATTCCAGTCAATCACAAATAGCATATAATGATGATGGTGGCACTGGTTATTACTCTAAAATCACCAAGTCATTGGGCTCAGGGACATATTACATCAAGATAGACGAATATGGGCAGAGTAACTTGATTCCCCTATATAAACTCAAATTAACCGTTACTGGGGGAGGGGGAGGTTCCTATTCGGTATCCACAGCTGGCTATTGGTGGCCTTCTTACAGTTTTACATCTACAGGGGTTACAGGCGATGATAGCTATAAGACTATCTCTCTTCCCTTTACTTTCAGCTTCTATGGCGTAAACCACAACTCTGTGAAGATCTCCAGTAATGGTTACCTCACTTTTGGATCAGATGGGACTGACTACTCACCAGATGCAATTCCTAATAGCAAAGACCCAAATGATTTCATTGCTCCATTGTGGAGAGACCTCAATCCTTCTAAAGGCGGCTCTATCAAGTATTATTCTTCTTCAAGCCTTTTTATTGTAAGATATGAAAATGTTCCCAATTATGGCAATTCCAATAAACAGACATTCCAGGTGGAAATATATAAGAGTGGCGTTATTTATTATGATTGGAAAAGCGTGACAAATGATAAAACTACAACCATCGGGGTAGAAAATCCATCGGGTTCAGCTGGAACTCCCTGGACCAGCAATCCCACAAATGAAGGTTGTATTAGATTTACTTACAGTGGAAAAGGTTCACCTGTCGACGAGGAAAGGGAAAGAAGGATCGCTATGGAGAGAGATGGGAATCTCCCTAAGGTATTTGCGCTTTCACAGAACCTTCCTAATCCTTTTTCAGACAGGACAACTATCAGGTTCACGCTGCCAAAGGAATCAAATGTAAGTCTCAAAATTTATAATGTGAACGGTCAATTGATAAAAACCCTGGTAAACGGACATAATAATGCAGGTAATTACAGCGTTAAATGGGATGGCAAGGATGATAACGAGAAGGATGTATCAAAAGGAATATACTTCTATCGGATAGAGGCAGGAGCGTTTTCTGAGATAAAGAAAATGATAATGATCAAATAGTAGTGGATGAATAAAACCATAAAGCCTTCTTATATGTAGTAATTGTTACTTTTAAGTAAGGGCACGAGCATCGTGCCCTTACGAACAACAGACTAACCGACCAACTGACCAACACATCAATGTTCTCTGTGTGGTTGTGGTTAATAAATGAGGGAAGGGTGATGAATTTACCCCTTGACAGAATGGATGATTTCGCTATAAATAGACCGTTAGATTTGGGGGATGTATTCATAGAGAAAGATGGAAGTAAGTACCATCGTAAGGCAAGATTAAAAAAGGAGGTTTAGATGGCGCTAGTTATTTATGACTTTAGCAAATGTACCGGTGCTGGTGAATGCGCTGATGCCTGTCCGGTTGACATCCTGGATACGAGCAAAAATGAAAGATGGTGTAAACCGGTGAACGATGAGGTTTCAAACAAAGATGTCTTACAGAAATACCTTGACGAGGTTGAACCAAATGACGCATCAACTCTGATTCTGAAATTTGATATGCCTTCATGTATAGGATGTGGAGCCTGCGTCAACGTCTGTCCGGAAGACGCTTTAGAAGTAGAATCCTAGGTTTTAGTGGCGTCGGTATCAGAACCAATGCCACTTTCTACAAAAGAATCTCAATGAATAGGTTAGTTTTTAAATGAAGCGAATACCGATATTACTTCTCTTATTGATATCAGTTGGATGTGTGAAGATTGCCAGAGTTAAGCCTTCTCCGGATGAAATCAAGATTGCATATGATAAAGCAATGGAAGCGTACACCCTGCAGGAGTATAAGAAAGCTGGGGAACTATTTGAATTTATAGTTAATAATACAGGGGAGCGCAAAGTAAAGGCTAAGTCTCTCTTTTATCTTGGTGAGATATATAGGGATCTTAGTAGATTTGGCGCATCTCTTAAAGCCTTCGCAATGGCATGTTATTACGGAATTGATTGCTCTGAAAATATTAAAGAAATTGCTCCCAATGCAGATATTGAATCACTGGTGAAGGGAGTTGCTTATTCTCCAAAGGATTTAAAACCATACCTATTATATCTTGCTGCAAGAAAATATCAAACTGCAGAAAAAGAAAAGAAAGCCTCTGTACTTTTCCAGCAGATTATTCAGAAATACCCCAATACTATCTATGCAAGAAAAGCACGATATGTAGAACCCTCAAAGGGAGAATTTAAGGTTGGGGTGTTGCTTCCGCTTACCGGCCCCTTTTCTGAGATTGGGGAATCTGTAAAAAAGGGTATAGAGATAGGTTCACGGGATAAATTTATACCTATATATTCCAACACAAAGGGGAATCCCCTTCTTAGTTATAGAGAAGCCTACAGATTAATCAAAAGAGAAAAGATTTCAGGTATTATAGGACCACTTCTTTCCCTGAATAGCTTTGCAGTTGCCTGTCTCTCCGATTATGTTGGTATACCTCTGATTTCACCTACGGCCACTGAAGAATTAATAGATTCGGTGGGCAATATGACATATATCTTAAACAGGTCTCTATCTATGCAGGCAGAGGCTATGGTGCATTATGCAATGGATGAATTGGGAATTAAGACTTTCTCAATTCTTTACCCTGCAACCGAATACGGAGAAGCGTTGTATAACCGATTCAAAAATGAAGTCCTTAAGAAGGGTGGAATAATAATGACATGTGTAGCATATAGAGAAGGTGACCCGGACTTTAAGGACGAACTACAATTAATAAAAAAGGATTCTCCTGAAGCTGTATATATTCCTGCCTTACCCGGTGATATTCCACTCATTGCACCCCAGATAAAATATTTCAAGATAAAAGCTCAGATATTAGGGGCAGACGGTTGGAAATCTAATGAGCTCTTCCACCAGGTTGATGAAGCCTATCTTAATGGAGTGGTTCTTACAGATTACCCCTACAATCCAACTAAGGACTTCGGAGAGAAATTTAACTTTGTATATCAGGAGAAGCCTGATAGATATGCCTGCCTTGGATTTGATGCAGCAAATATTATTGGTTTTCTTCTCCGAAATCCAAACAAACCCCTCTCAAGTTTTAATATATCACTTACAGCAGGTTCTCTTGGTGTTGAAGAGCCCTATTCCAGAGTGCCATTCTACATAATTAACAACAGGAAATTCAATTCAATTAAATAGGAGGTGGTTTGAAAAAGAAAAAGAGTACTATTTGTTTAACAAATATAAACTGGATTATCTTTGCTATGGGAATACTTTGCATTATAATAGGTTATATATTCCTTGCACTTGAATCATTAACCCTCTCTCCGATACTTCTCGTTTTAGGTTATGCTGTACTCCTTCCCCTTTCCCTTGGGTTAAAAGGATTCAAGAAAGAAAAAAACGAATAGAGAATTAAATCTTAAGGGAGATAATCCTCATTTATATTGAATAGAGCTCTGTATAGATTAGCCTTAGCATGAGGATAGGATTCGATGAATTTTCTTATTTCATCTCTTTTACTCTTACCTTCATAAGGGCAGGATGACGAGAATAAGGGTAAATTCTTATTCTTTATGAAACACTCAATCCAATCTTCCCATAAAAAATAAAGTGGTCTTACTATCTCTATCTTGCCTCCAAAGAACTCCTGAACAGGAACAGAGGTGGCAATCTCCCCGTGAAAGAGTAAATTCATCATAAAGGTTTCAATAATATCATCCTTATGATGCCCAAAGGCAATCTTCCTATAACCTCTCTTATGAGCAATTCTAAATAGATATTCCCTTCTCTTTAAAGAACATATAAAACAGGGATGGTTACTACCCCTTTTAATCTCTTTTTTGACATCCATTTTATGAATAAGGAAATTTACTCCTTGACTTTCAAGATAATCTCTCATTGCCCTGGTATCAGCTCCAAAACCTGGATCTATGTGAATAATAAAGAGATCCTCTACAATTGGATTATCAAGAAAGAAATTGAGAAGAAGCATAGAATCCTTACCACCAGAGAAGGCAATGGCAAGTCTACCATCACTTTCTAACATATCATACTGCCTTATAGCTGCAAATATCTTCTTATATACCCACATTACAAAACTGACTTTTTATCTGAATTCGCAATAATAT
>JAGLZA010000086.1 GCA_023131835.1 Caldifarciminota bacterium | reverse complement strand
CAGGTAAAGCACTTATATCGAGGGGAATTGGTGGTAGCGATTTCATGAGAAAGGATTCTGATAGTGCCTATGCAACGGTCTTTGGAACCGTGAATATTGCAGGGTTTAAGAGTGATACTATTCTCTTCAGTGATAGAGAAAGAAGGATGGAATATGTTCAGAAAATCCTTGGTTTCTTTGGGTTTGGTAAGGTTCTTGTGGTTGATGATAATCAGTCAGGGAATGATAGGATAGAAGAGGACCTTGATTCCCTCGGAGTTGATTATGACAGATACATATATTTCTCACAGCCCCCTCATCCAGATACCCTGAAGAAATACAATGTGGTTCTATGGACAACAGGATATACCAGGGATAACACTGTCGAACCACAGGATCAGGGGATCATTCAGCAATATTTAGAATGGGGAGGCAGGTTCTTACTCGCTGGTGAAGGGATAGGCTCGGATATTGGCATCCCCGGGGCACTGGATGAGATCCAGTTTCTCTCTCATTGGTTCGGCACAGACTACATTATTGATTCAATGTATCCTGATACAGTTGAGGGTATTGGTTCATTCTATGGAATAATCTCTAAACTCTCGTCAAACTTAGCTGATGGCCTCGACACAATGGACAGTGGTGAAACCATATTGATATACTCAGGCAGACAAAACTCTGCCGGTATAAAGAAACAAGCAGCAAATAGAAAGACTGAATTCCTCGGTTTTGCCTATGAAGGTATGTGGAATAGAAATGCAAGGCTGGGATTTCTGAGTAGAACACTAACGGAATTCAATTTTAACTATGGAACTACAGGTATTGAGGAGGATGAGATAACAGAATCATCAGTGATCATTCCATATCCCAACCCCTTCACTTCCTGGACTATAATCCCTACCCGTTCGGGGTCCTTTGAGGTCTACTCAATAACAGGAAGACTGTTAAAAAGGGTGGAAGGTAGTAAATGGTTTGGTTGTGATGAATCAGGGAAGAAACTGCCCTCAGGTATATATTTCTTCAAGAGTAAGAGTGGGGAAAGAGGAAAGGTTATACTGGTCAGATAAAATGTAGGGGCAAGATACATCTTGCCCTCTAAAGGTATTTTAACTCTGTCTTTTTCCTCTACATTGTTTTCAGTTCAGCGATTATTTCTTCTGTAAGGGAAGGGTCTTGTTTTCTTCTTTCTTTAATAAGTCCTTTCCGGATGGGCTTAGGAAGTTTTCGAAGTAGTTCTAAAATGAGCGGACGATTCTTCCGGATATAGTATATCCTCAATAGAGCATCCAGTATGGATGTATGGGTTTTATAGTATCTCAACTTCTGTTCTTTATTTAATGGTTTACCTATCGAAACAAGGATATCTATCGCTTCCTCATATCTATCCGGTACATTCTTCTCACCCCTTGCCTCGCTGATCCTGGCAGAGAGGATATTTGCATCCAGGTTGATCAAACGAAGATTATGCTCACTCGAACTTGTAAGTGCATAATCAACTGAGAGAGCGGCTCTATCTATCTCCCCTATCTCAAGATAGTATTCCACAAGTGATAGGATAATCCAGAGATTTCGAACGATGAATACATTTTCATCTATTATCTCTCCAGAACCTCTGATTATATCATCCATCTCTTCATCAGAAAGGATTCCCAGGCGGAGTAGTGTTCCGTATCCATCGAGGATGATACCAGGACTCCCTGTCTTATTACCGAGATCTATTAGTTTCCTGCAGATTCGTAGAGCCTCACCCTTATTCCCTTTTGCCTCTTCAATTAGTGCACTGGTAATAAGGTGTCTGCCCTTTATCTCGTAGTTGGCAATCAGTTCGGGATTGACCTCGGTGAGGACTTTTTCCGCTCTATCGACAAATCCAATCCTGAGATTCAGTCTGGCGAGGAATTGCAGAGCATCAAATTTGAGGTCAGGAACTTCTATCTTCCTTGCAATATCTAATGCTCGATTAAATTGCTCACAGGCTCCAGGGAAATCCCCTCTCCAGAGCCTGATCCTTCCCAGTTTTATTCTGATATACGCCTCTGTATAGAGATCACTCAGTTCTTCTGCCCCTTTCAGGGCTTTATTATAATTATCCTCGGATGAATCCAATTCTGCTCGCAGTTCATAGATCTCTGCTATATTTGCAAGGGCTGTATTCACCTGTGAGATGGAATGTATCTCCCGGAAGTCCTCCAGGGCTTCCTGATACCTTGAAAGGGATTTCTCGAGTTCTCCACGAGAGGAATGAAGGATTCCAAGGTTGAGGTTAGCTCTCCCCCTGTATTCGACATTTCCAACCTCCTCTGATACCTTCAGGGATTCCTTCAAACTCTCCTCTGCCTCTTTGAGTTTTCCTGTGTTGATAAAGAGCCCACCGAGATTGAGCAAAATCCTCGCCTGCCCATCCCTGTCCTTTAGGTGTTTCTCTATCTCAAGTGCTTCCTTATATGACTGCTCTGATAAATCCCTCTTTCCAAGGATATCATAGATGTGTCCCATACTGAATCTAATATCAGCAGAGATATTCAATCGGTCCGACTGGATGGCGAGGTCCAGGGACTTCTCATACAGAGAAAGCGCTTCTTCATAATTCGATCGGCTCAGATAGAGACCAGCAAGGTTCTGATAGATCGCTGATAGCATTTTTTTATCACCCGTTTCTTCAAAGAGGGGGATTGCCTTTTCATAGTAACTCGCTGCCTCATCATACTCTCCTGAATCACGAAGTATAAGTGCAAGGGTTCCATATAGCTGTGCTATACGCTCAGAATGCTCCTCTTCTGCTATCTTAATCGCTTTTTCTATCTCTTCCCTTGCTCGATCGAATCTCCCCATCCTGTAGTAGGTAACACCTATCCCTTCTAAAGAATAAATCAGACCTTCTTTATCCTCAAGTTCCTGACAGAAACCTTCTGCTTCCTTATAATGGGATAGAGCAGAGGTATAATCAGAATATCTCTTTTCCTGATCTGCAGCCATCAAGAAATATTCAACCGATTTCTCAAGATCACCTGCACTCTGATAATGGAAAGCAAGAACCGAAGCCCATTCCTTTAATCTATCAGGAAAACGTTTCTCAAGAAGGGATGCTATCTCCTTGTGGAGTTCATTCCTCTTCTGTTTGAATATCGAATCATAAGCAACCTTTCGTAATGGCGAGGATATAAAATAAAACTCCCTGCCCTTGCTTTTGAGTATACCTTTATCAACTGCATCCCCGGATATTTCCTTGATATATTTCTCCTTGGTCCTGAAGATATGTAGATAGTCATCCAGGTTGAATCTATCACCGAAAACAGATGCGTTCTTGACAAAGGTCCTGAGAGCATCCGGATAAGAATCAAGCTTCTCTGCCATAAAGGCATTGAGTCCTTTTGGGAATGCTATTTCGTTAATATCCTCTTTTAATTCCATCCTGCTCCCAATCTTCTCGTATAGATTATTCTGGCTCAACCATTCGACTATTAGTTGGAGAGAATACGGATTACCTTCTGATCTCTCAAGGAGAAAACTTAAGAGATGTTCGGATATAGCATCCTGGAATGCATATTCTGCCAATTCTCTAATGGATTCTTCTTTTAATGCTTCCATCTCTATTTTTTCGAATCCTGAAACAGGTTCCTCACTCTCTGCTATTATCAAAAACCTCTCTTTATCTACTGACCTGGTAAAGAGGTCATGTGTCAATGAATCAATATATTCCCAATCTTCTATCCAGAGGAGAAGCGGAGATATGTTGAGGATCTCTTTGATATACTCGTCCCATCCTTCCTCTACTGTTGTTTTAAAATCAATACCTTCTTCTGGTTCTGAAAGGAAGAATCCAAGATTATACGGAAGATTCTCTCCATACTCTTCTTCAATCCATTCCCTTATTACATAATACGGTATATTGGGACCAAACTCCCTGCCCTTAAGGTGAATCACCCTTACGCCTTCAATACTTTCAATAAGTTCCTTGCACAATCGTGTCTTTCCAGAACCAAACCACCCAAAAAGGGATAGTCTATCACTCCCTCCTCTTTTAACCTCTTCCACAACATTGCTTAAATATTCCATCTCATCTTCCCTATCAACAAATGGGAACTGGAGCATTGATTCTATCTTCTTTTCTCTCTTCTGAAATGCTCTGTATATCTGTATGGGTTTTTCCTTCCCTTTTACTCTCACAGGTTTCAGTCCCTTACATTCAATCTCATCCTTCACTTCCTCGTAGGTCACATCAGAAATTATGACCTCCCCTGGCTGAGCCACACCTTCGAGTCGAGAGGCAAGATTGACAGCATCTCCCATCACTGTGTATTCCATTCGTTTATCAGAACCCA
Organism: Caldifarciminota bacterium; assembly: GCA_023131835.1. GTDB lineage: Bacteria > Hydrothermota > UBA3072 > UBA3072 > UBA3072 > JAGLZA01. The sequence continues at coordinate 15,371 of JAGLZA010000086.1, read as the reverse complement.
TATTCAATGCTACAACTTCTCCAGTATTGATACCAATACTCATATTGATCTCCACTTCCCCTTCTGGTAAATCAATTGACCCAAGTTCCCGAATTGCACTGATCATCTCCAGAGCCGCACCAACAGCGCGCACGGGATCATCCTTATGAGCAACAGGAGCACCAAAGAGAACCATTATAGCATCTCCTATTAGTTTATCCAGATCTCCACCATATTTGTCCACTATCCCAAGCATCCTTGAGAAATATCTATTTATAATGACAACTATCTCCTCCGGATCCTGAAGCCTCTCTGTGAGCTCTGTAAATCCAGAAAGGTCTCCAAATAAGACAGTAACTGTTCTCCTCTCACCTTCGATTCTAAAGCTCGCAGGGTCTTTCTCAATCATCTCAAAGACCCTTTCCGGAAAATATCGTCTCAGGACATCGATTAGTTCTTTATTACCTTTACTCATCTTCAATAGCCTTTATCTTTTTTAAACGTCTTTCGTGCCTATCTCCCTCGAATTCTGATTCCATCCATATAGTAAACATCTGCCAGGCCTCCTCTACTGATGTCCTTTTTGCAGAAAGAGTTAAGATATTTGCATTATTATGAATCCTTGCTGCCTCTGCCATCTCCTTATCAAGCACAAGAGCTGCATAGACCCCTTTAACCTTATTAGCTGCAATACTCATACCTATTCCTGTATTACAGATAAGAATACCGTAATTTATTTCTCCTTTTGCTACTTCCCTTGCGAGGGCTTCTGCAAAATCGGGATAGTCAACAGATTCATTACTCTCTGTTCCAAAATCCACCACTTTGTATCCATTAGATTTTAGACACTTAATCAATTCTTGCTTTAATGAATACCCACGATGATCAGCACCTATTCCTATAACCATTTACACCCCCTCAGTTAGAACCAAAAGCTAAGATACCCTGCCCCATCAAATCCATCTTTTCTTCCTTTATCCAAGCTGCCCAATAAACCTATCTTGAATCTCCTGGCAATCCGGAAACCAATATCCGTTGAAAACAGATAATCCTCTTTTCCTAATAAGATACCATAAAGATCGATCGTTAGCACTTCTCCAGAGCACAATACTGAACCAATCTTCAAATAAGGGTCACTACTTTCAAATGAATACCCTGCTTCCATCATAAAGGCTTTGTATGATCCAGTGAGGCCTACATAACTTGTTGAATCAGAAAATGTTTGAAATCTGTAGAAAATTGCTAAATTGCATTCTGCTCCTCGTCCAAATTCTACCCTGTAATAAGGATCAAAGAAATTTCTTTCAAATCGAGAGCCTATCTCCATTCCTTCAAAAATCCTATTCTTTCCGATAAGTGTTCCTTTCAGATAGAGATTCATACCAGAAGGGAGAAAATAGAGCAATTCAGGATAAATATGTTTCTTAAACCATGAAAGCCCAGCTCTTAAGGGATAATCAGCATAAACTACTCTCAATATATACCTTAGTTCATTATCGATTTCCAGTTCAAGGTCGACAGGAGGAAGATATAATCCCACATCTCCGCTAAAAAAAAGTGAATCGGAATAAGCAAAGGAAGCAGAACCACGGACAATATCCGAGATTCCTCTAATACTAAAAAGTGGAATCCACCTATTTGATTCTCCCGAATTCAAATAATCCACACCAAGATATATACCCTCTATAGAGGTCCTTGTAAAAATGTCAAAATATAAGAGATTCAGGGTTGATGTTTCTTCATTATCAAAATCATATGAACCCTCTATGCCTAATTCCAGAGGGTAATAGTTTCTCCTTAAAAATCCTACTAAATATCCTTCAAGAACAGTACCGGCAGCAGTCCGGACTAACATACCCCTATCCGCCTCTTCTTCCACGCCTTTTCTAATCACAAATTCGGACACACTTGCTTTCTTCCTTGAATAATAAGGAAAAATTGGCTCTTCTTCAAAAGGGAGAGGACCTTTTTCTATAGGTCCAATTCTTATCTCGCGTTCGCCATATACAGTCACCTCGGGAATATCAAGGGACTGAGAATATACAAAAGGCAGCAAAACTAAAAATAGAACGAAAACTCCCTTTCTCATTTGATGATCTCCTCAATTAGCCTTTTCGCCTCCTTCACCCAATCTTCTTCACCCCTATTCTTTATTTCTTCAAGGTATTTTAAAGCCCTTGCAGTATCACTCTTTTCAAGGGATATATCAGAAAGAAGTATGAGAGAAGGTGAAACCCACTTACTATTAGGATAGAGATATTTCACCTTCAAAAGGGATTTTAAAGCCTCATCCTTATTCCCCTGCTTTGAATATAATTTACCCATCAGATAATATCCTTCAGGGGCAGCCCTTTCAAAACTTATGGCCTCTTTCAATTCTAAAAGTGCTGTCCTGTATATCTTCAAATCCATCCATATTCTTGCTGATTCGATATATGCAAGACCCTCTAATTTACCCTTTAAACCCTCTAATCTTTTCAATGCTTCTTTCTTATTGCCACCCTTAGATAGCGAGATTGCATACAGGAGCGAAGATTCAACAAGAGAAGACTTTGACAGATATTCCCTTGCTCTTTCTGTTTTTCCTTCTTCTAATGCTATCTTTCCGAGTTCAAGGTATGCTTTATCTCCTACAGTTTTATCCTTTGTAGCCCTTTCAAAAAACCTGATTGCCTCCTGCTTCCTACCAAGTTTAAGATAGGCTCTCCCTGCATTTAGTAAACTGATAGGTGAATCTGATTCTTCCAGATAGTCAAGAGCCCTGTCATATTTACCGGAATTATAAAGAATATCTCCCACAATAAGATTTATTCTTGATTCAAGCTTGCTCCCCTTTAATTTCCTGATAAGAGCTCTGGCCTTTTCCTCCATTTTAGAACTTCCATCTGATATATTAATAGATAAAAGAATACTCCGAATAGCTGATAGTAGTTCTAAAGGGGGTTTCTTATCATGAACTTTTTCATACAAAAGATCGAATCCACGTTGATAATATTTAAGGGATGAATCATACTCAGCACAATCAAAATAATTATCTCCGAGGAGGAGTAGAGATTTAAAAAGGATTTCTTTCTCCTGTACCTCAGAGATAATAGAGTAGAGACGCGTATTGGAAGCCCTGAGGTCCTCTTTCTGCCGAAGGGATAATGCAATATAATAAGAGGCAAAACTACTGTATTTAGAAAGGGAAAATTTGTCCTTGATACTCTGGAAGACCTTGATTGCATCATTGTATTTTTCCTTTTCAAAAAACATCCTGCCAAGAAGATAAAGGGCCTGAGGCTGATATTCACCCCTTACCTTTCGATAGGCCTTTTCTGCTTCTTTCAAATTTTTCATTGCATAGGCTGCATTTCCCAACTGCAGATAAACCAGAGACCTGCTACAAAAACCGGGAAAATCATTGCTCAATTGATCAAGAGAAAGAAAAGCACGGTCGTATTTATTTAAGCCCATATACGCCCACGCCTCTCCTTCCAGAGCATAGGGTATCAATTTAGAATCATTTGACTCTTTTACCTTTCTATACTCCTCAACTGCCTTTCTGAATCTTTTTTGCTCTAAATAGACATCACCTTTTAGTAAACGAACCTTATTTAACTCCTTGCCGTCAGGGAATTTTTCCTCATAGGTTTTCAGGAGTGCGAGTGCATCTCCTTTTAGACCTCCCTTTTTCTTCGCAATTGCAGCCTGCATATAAGCAAGAGAAATGTTATCTCCTTCAATCTCTATTACTTTTAGAAATTCAGAAGATGCTTCATCATACCGTTTAAGCCCTAACAGGATATTACCCTTGAGAATGATTGCCTTGTCTTTGAATTCTCCTTTCACCTGTTGTAACATTGTTAAGGCTTTTTCAGACCTCCCTGTCCGTGCATATAAAGAACCCAGTTCAAAGAGCGCCTCATTTGATAGTTCTTTAGAATTCTTAACTACTTCTTTAAGATGATTTGCAGCTTCTTCAAGCATTCCCATCTCTACTTCAGAAAGAGCCTTCCAGTAATAACCATGCCACCAATAGGGACTATCTTTTCCAATCTCATCAAAGAATTTAATAGCAAAACCGTAGTCACCTGAATTATAACGAATTAACCCAATCCTGTATCTTGCAAAATCTGATAGAGATAGATTCTCCTCAATTATACTCTTATAGTAGTATATAGTCATCTCTGTATCACCCTTATCTTCGAATATATCTGCAAGCAAGGCAAAGGTTCGCCCTCTATATTTACCTTCTGGAAATTTCCTAATATAAGCCAAAAAAGCCTCTACCGCTCTTTCGTCTCCCTTCAAATAAATGATTTTTGCATATAGGAAACTACCTTCTTCTTCATATTCCCCTTTTATAGACGCAAAGATTGATATTGCATTATCATAATCCTTCATCTTCATATAGCACCATCCAGCACTTAATTTACTATAAGGATCATTTGAAACCAGATAAGCTTTCAGTGCCTCTTCATACCTTTCCATTCTAAAATATGCTTCCCCCACCCATAATTTTCCTCTATCTCGTCCAACCCGATTAAAAATCTCTATAGCAGTTTTATAATCCTTCATTTCCAAAACTGCTTTACCCCATTCAAGAAGGATACCTTCCTTCTTTTGCGGATATTTCTTCAGGAGAACCCTGGCTTGCCCCGCTGTTCTTTTATAAGCCTCCTGGAGATTCAAGGATTGTAGCAGGAGGACAGAAACCTTCGGAGAATAGACACTATTGGGATATTTATCAAGAAAACGTATCAGTTCTATCTCGGCAAGGTCATACAGACCATCCTCGAAGAGACCTCTTGCATAAACAAAATCCTTAACAGGGGAGATTGAAAGAATAATAAATACAATCATCATACCACCTCATTGCAAAGTGATACACAATAACTAATAATAGCCTTTTTTTCACCTACAGGACCAACACCTTCATTAGTAGTAGCCTTGATTGAGATAAAAGAATCATCAAGGCCAATAACATTGGATATATTTTCCTTCATTGAATCTATAAATGGAGATAACATGGGTTCCTCCATAACTACTGTGACATCAATATTTATCACTCTTCCGGGAATAAATCTCATCGTTTCCTCCAAGAGTGCCATAGATGATATTCCCCTGTACTTTGGATCACTATCAGGGAAATGTCTCCCTATATCAGGAAGGCCAAATGCACCAAAAAGAGAATCTATAATCGAATGAACCAGCACATCACCGTCTGAATGACCAATAAGACCAAATTCCCAATCTATCTCAACACCTCCTAATATCAGGCTCTCCCCTCTCTTCAAAAGATGTATATCATAACCAAATCCAATTCTCATTATTTCCAACTCCTTGCTATAATACTTGCTAATTTTATATCCTCGGGATAAGTTATCTTAATATTTATCGGATCACCGCGAACCCAGAAAATATCACCATCCAACTTCTCAACCAAGGTCAATTCATCAGTCACAGAATATTGGATCATAAGATGGACTATATCCTTTAAGATATCCCTCTTAAAACCTTGAGGTGTCTGGACTTGAAGTAGGCTTCTTCTATTAACAGTCCAGAGTATTTTATTCCCGGAGTATAGCTTTATCGTATCGGTTATTGGGAGACCCGGAGCGCAAACTCCGAATTCCTCCACACCTCTTACAATACTTCCTATCAATTCTTTTTTAATGAATGGTCTTACTCCATCATGGATAAGTATTATATTGCTACTGCATTCCGAAAGCCCCTTCATTACTGATTCCTGTCTACTTCTTCCACCTTCAATCACTTTGATTGTTTTGTCAATATCCGAAAGCATTTCTCTGGAATATTCTATCTTATCAGATGGGACGACGAGAACTATCTTATTAACTCCATACTCAAGGAATTTCATAATAGCATAATATACCACTGGGCTTCCCTCTAAGTCAAGGAATTGTTTGTATATCCCCCCCATTCTCAAACCACCACCAGCAGAGGCAATAATAACATCAACCATTCTTCCACCTGGCCCATATCTTCCTGAAATTAAATCCCTCAACAATGGACTCTACCCAACAATCAAGGGTTAGCAATTTATTTGAAGGAAGGCTTCCCTCCACTTCAACCACAGTTCCATCTTCCATAAACCCCCTGGCATTATTATAACGATATTCAATATTCTTTACCTTGATCTTCTGGCCAAGATAAACCCTCCCCCTCGGAATTCGGTCAAGAGTGGTAACATCAAAGCATCTTATACCATTCATCTCGAGTTCATCCTTATCAGCCCCTGCAATTATTGCAGAGGCATTCAATTTCTTACAGATAGATACAAAATCACCCTCTTCGATCCTCACAGAGAGCTTCTCAACAATCTTAAGAGCATCACCTGCAACTCTAAATTCTCTCTCATCATCCTTTCTTGATAAGATAAGATTCATATCCTTTTCGGATATCACAGGAATGCCATCTATCAGACCATATTTAAATAACTTCTCCACCCTTCCATCAAGGAGAGCGGATAGATGTATAATGTTATAATGATTCACTTCATTTTTCTTACCTGATAGCCGGAAAAGAAAAAGGATAACAAGAATCCATCCTATAGAACCAAAAATTATCAGAGATATAATCATAATCCACTTATCTCTTTTGCCCTGAAAAGATTGGGAGCCCTTATAACTTCTATCTCATAATCTCCCTTAGAGCCTTTATCGGGAACAATTATCTGTTTGAAACCCATCCGCATAACCTCGTTTATCCTGCTACTCAGATAGGGCACACCACGGATCTCTCCGGAGAGACCAATCTCTCCCACTGCAGAGAGATAATCAGGCAGGGGATTTTCTATTAGACTGGAGATTATAGTAAGAATTATGCCAAGATCGATAGATGGTTCAAAAACACTCATTCCACCAGCTATATTACAAAAAACATCATAACCACTCATATCTATATTCAATCTCTTCTGCATAACCGCCATAAGAAGATCTAATCTTCTCTCTGAAAATCCCTGTGCGATCCTCTGGGGATATGAATACCTTGAGGATATAACCAGCGACTGAACCTCAACGAGAAGGGGCCTTGTCCCTTCTACAGTCGGTATCACAATAGAACCAGATGCATTCTTCTGTTTCCCCGATATAAGGTACTCAGAGGGATTCTTTACTTCTTTTAATCCCTCTTCATCCATATCAAAAATACCAACCTCATCAGTGGAACCAAATCTATTCTTCTTTGTCCTTAGCAATCTGAAGGAGTGGGTCTTATCTCCCTCCATAAATAAAACAGTATCTACCATATGTTCCAGAGTCATCGGCCCTGCAATATTACCTGACTTGGTTATATGCCCTACCAGAAAAACAGTAACATCATCCTTCTTTGCAACCTCCATTATCCTTGAAGTAATTCCTCTTACCGTGGAAACTGACCCTGGTATCCCATTTCCTCCGGAGAGGTTTACCGTCTGAACAGAGTCGATAATTACTATATCAGGTTTTTCCTGTTCAATACAAAGGAGTATTGCATCGATGTCAGTCTCTATTAAAATTAACACTTTCTCATTTTCAATTCCTATGCGATCCGCACGGATGCGGAGTTGTGCCAGTGACTCTTCTCCGGATATATAGAGAACCTTTTCATTCCTGGAAAGCTCACCTGATATCATAAGGAGTAGTGTAGACTTTCCAATTCCAGGTTCACCAGAAACCAAAATAAGAGAACCAACAACAACACCTCCTCCCATAACACGGTCAAATTCCACAATCCCTGTTTTGATTCTTTCTTTTCTTTTTGCAGATATAGTGTTCAAGTACTGAGGTTTTATATCTATCGATTGTATTGTGCGCTTTTCCTTCTTATTTTCTTCAAAGGAATCCCATTCACCACATTCCGGGCACCTTCCCAGCCATTTAAGACTCCTGTAACCGCATTCTTTACATTTGTACATTCAAGCCTTCTTACTATTCTCCACCTGCTGGAAGAAACTACTCTTAATGAACTCTCTCATATAGGAATTATCTGCCTCTATTGCCTCCTCAGGACTACCATCAAAGACAATCCTTCCTTCTGCCAGCATAGCTATCCTATCGGCCACTTTGAATGCTGAGAGGAGATCATGGGTTACCATAATCGTTGTTTTTTTTAATTTTTCCTTCAGGTGTAGTATAAGGTTGTTCATCTTGTCTGCAAGTATTGGATCAAGTCCTGTCGTAGGTTCGTCATAGATTATATATTCAGGATCCATACTCAATGCCCTTGCTATTGCCACCCTTTTCTTCATCCCACCAGAGAGTTCCTGGGGCTTAAGGGCATAACTTTGAGAGGAAAGACCTACCAATTTGAGTTTTTCCCTTCCGATTTCTTCCATCTCTTTAATCGGCATTCCGTGCCGGTGTTCCTTCAATCCTATGACTACATTCTCCATTACAGTAATGGAATCAAATAGGGCGGAACTCTGAAATACCATTCCAAATCTCTTCCTGACATCATATAAATGCCTTCTTTCAGTATTTATATCGGTTCCATCAACCATAACCTTACCTTCATCGGGTATTAGAAGTCCAAGAACATGCTTCAGTAAGACCGTCTTTCCACAACCGCTTTCGCCAACAATAGCCACTGTCTCACCAGGTTTAACTGTGAAATTAATATTCCTTAAAACCTCATTGGATCCAAATCTCTTACACACACCTTTTATTTCAATCATTAGTCTATCTCCTCCAGATTATCAAAACGGGCGTAGTTTCGACTAAAAGCAATATTTACGGTGCCTGTAGGGCCATTTCGCTGTTTTGCAATAATCAACTCTGCCCTTTCTTCTGGTGCTTCAGAATCCTTTTTCCATCTATCCGGGCGATGGATAAATATAACAAGATCTGCATCCTGCTCTATAGCCCCGGATTCTCTTAAATCAGATAAGACAGGTTTTGAATCCTTTCCTCTCCTTTCTGGTTGCCTTGAAAGCTGAGAAAGAGATATAACCGGTATATTTAATTCCATTGCTATTGATTTCAAGGACCTGCTTATTGCTGCAACCTCTTGTTCCCTTGTCTGGGAAGTAGGACCGGTTATCAACTGTAAATAGTCAACAAATACCATACCAATATTATACTGCTTTTTCATCCTCCTTGCCTTTGCACGAAGTTCAAAGATAGTCATACCAGGTGAAGCATCTATATAGAAAGGGGCTTCCGTCAACCTTGAAACCGTTGAGGTAAGAGCCACCCACTCATCTTCCCTGATGTAACCGGTTTTTATTCTCTTCCCTTCAATACGGGATTCTGCTGAAAGTAGCCTGAAAATAAGATTTTCCCAGTGCATCTCGAGGGAAAAGAATAGGACAGGTATTTGTTTTCGAGAAGCGATATATGCAGCAAAATTGAGAGCAAGGGCAGTCTTTCCAATAGATGGTCTGGCTGCAATTATTATTAGTTCTGCATTCTGAAACCCTGAACTCATCCTATCAAGTTTTTCCAATCCGGTTGGTATACCTGTGAGTGGATTCTTCATCTCTGCTCTATCCTCTATAATTTTCATCACCTTCTTTAACAAAGGAGTTATGGGCTGGACTTTCTCTGATTTTCTCCTCTCTCTTATATCGAATATAAGGTTCTCAGCAGTATCAAGAACAACATCCACATCCTCCTTACTCTCTAATACTTTTTCAATAATCAGATTACTCTTCTTCATAAGTTCCCTTAAGATTGACTTCTCACGAACAATCTCCGCATAATATCTAACATTAGCACTGGAGACTGTGCCTTCTATTAGCGTGGCGACATAACTTGCTCCGCCCACTTTCTGAATCAGATCATCTTTTTTTAATCTCTCCACTACTGTAACAATATCAACTCCCTCTCCCCGATTATATATCTTTAGGATAGTCTCAAAGATAAGCCTATGAGAGGGGTTATAAAAATCTTCAGATAAAAGGATAGTACTTACCTCAGCCGTTGCGCTCATATCTACCAGCATACTTGATAATACTGCTACTTCTGCTTCTTCCGAATATGGCATACCTATCCGTTCCATCAGTTAATCAACCTGAAAGCTTTTTTAATATCCTCAACTATAATCTTCCTGCTACCAGGATTCCTGATTACATAGGCTGGATGAAAGGTTGGTATAGCAGGGTATGAAAGATATTCCATCTTTTTACCCCTTAAACCTGTAATTCCCCCTATGGTGCCTGTTATCAGAGAAAGGGCTACATTTCCAAGTATAACAAGAGTTTTCGGGTTTATGATCTCTAATTGCCGCCTGAGGTAATAATTGCATATATCTATTTCATCATTGTTGGGATTTCTATTTCCTGGTGGTCTGCATTTCACAACATTGGTTATAAATATTTCACTTCTATTTACACCTGCCATGGTCAAGATGCGATTTAATTCTTCACCTGCTGCTCCTACAAAAGGAACTCCCTGCTTATCCTCCTGCCCACCCGGAGCCTCTCCAATTATCACCAGATTTGCATCCTTTGGACCTTCTCCAAACACTGTATTAGTTCGAGTTTGATGGAGACGACACTTTCTGCATTTTGCAACCTCTTTATTTAGATCTATTAAAGGATCAGTATTTACGAGTTTCCGATCTATATCTTTAAATCCCATATATCTCAATAATATCAGCGCATCTAAGATCTTATTCTTTTGATAATCTTCCATGAGAGTTCATCCTTGGAACACTGAAATGGTTCTTCCTCGTAGCGAGAAATAAGGAATCCTGAAGTATAATCATCACCTATTGCGCTTTCCCTATTTGCAACCATCAGGTCCACTCCCTTATCCTTCATCTTTTTCTTTGCCGAGTCAAGCAAATCTTCTGTTTCAAGGGCAAAACCGATAACGAATTGACTGCCTTTTTTACTTTTTAAATCGGCAAGAATGTCTATATTCTCTTTCAATTTGAGGGTTAATTCCTTTTTCTTCTTTATCTTCTTATCTTTCTTTTGGACTGTAAAATCAGCTACTGCTGCATTCATAAAAAGATAATTCACCTCATCCCAGCGTTTCAATATCTCTTCCTGCATCTTGCGAGCAGTTTCTACTCTAATAACATTAATGGGAAGATATCGATTACAATCAAGAGCATTGACGCCCACTATTAGTTCAGTCTTTGCTCCATTTAAATAACAATATCTGGCAAGAGAATAAGCCATTTTTCCAGAGGAACGATTTGTAATATACCGAATCGGATCTATCCTTTCAGTTGTTGCGCCGCCCGTTATAAGGCAATAGGTTCCTTTCAGTAAGTCAGGAGCAAGAGCCTTTTCCATTTCAAGAATAATACGATCTATATCCGGAAGTCTACCCTTTCCCTCGCCTTTACAAGCAAGAGGGCCTTCATCCGGTTCAATCACAATATGTCCTAATCCCCTTAAGATATCTATATTCTTCTGTAAGATAGGATTTTCATACATCTTACTATTCATAGAAGGGAAAAATAGAATTTTTCCATCATAAGCAGGTATTACTGTAGAAAGCAGGTCATCTGCAACGCCGGAGGCTGCCTTTCCCATAATATTATAATCAGCAGGAACAATACACAAGAGTGATGCCTCTTCAGAAAGATTAATATGCGGTATCCCTTCCTCCCAGAGAGAAGTAAATATCCCGTCAGAAAGAATAGAAATCACCAGAGGAGAAACAAAACGAGTGGCATTCTCGGTCAGGACGACTTTAACCGCTATACCCTTCTCCTTTAGCCCCCTTATCAATCCAGGTGTTTTATAAGCAGCAATGCCTCCAGTTACCCCGAGCAGGATAGATTTGTTCTTGAGGAAATTCAAAAATTATTCCTCCTCGATTATCACATAGTTTATCTTCCCATCAATAAAATTATCTATCGCTTTATAAACAGGCTCTTTGATTGTCGTATGTTCCAAGGCACAGAGCCTTTCTGCTTCTCTACCCATGATAATAATTGCCTTGTATAGATTATTCTCTCTGTCTTTGATTCCTTTCATTTTATGCATTACACCTCCATTCTAACAATAGAGTGCCTTTCTGCGATAATTATAGATTGAATTATCCTGGCACATTCGTTCAGATCGTCATTAACCACAACATAGTCAAAACTGTGTATTTCTTTTATCTCCTCTTCAGCATTAGATATTCTATTCTTTACAGACTTATCGTCATCCACCCCGCGTTCCTTAATTCTCCTCAATGCTTCCTCTAAATTCGGAGGGAGGACAAATATGGATACAACATTATCCATCTTTTCCTTTACACTCTTTGTCCCCTGAACATCAATATCCACAATAACATCTTTATTATTCCTTAGAGACTTCAAAACCTCATCTCTTATAGTTCCATAATAATAATCATGGACCTTCGCTGTCTCTAAGAATTTACCCTCTTTTCTCCATTTGTTGAACTCCTCTTCACTCAGAAACCGATAATTCCTGCCGTTAATCTCATTGCTTCTCTTCTTTCTGGTGGTTGCAGAGACTGAATATACTAAATTATCCAGACCTTCAAGGAGAAGATTACATAAACTGGTCTTTCCCGCTCCGGAAGGGCCCGCTATTATTATTATCATTCAATGTTCTCCACCAGTTCTCGTGTTTCGTCTAATAGTTCTTTTAGATCTATCACCCTGTGAACAATATCAGCAGAATGTGCCTTCGAACCCACGGTATTTACCTCCCTGAACATTTCCTGGAGGAGAAAAAGTAATCGTCTACCAATACCTCCGTCTCCCTTAAGGAGATCGCTGAAATAACTTACATGACACGACAACCTGACCAACTCCTCATCTACATCTCCCTTAAAAGCAAATAGTTTTATATCATCCATTGAAATATTTATATCAAGGTCTTTCAATCTCTTAATATCTGAGAGTATTTTTCCCTTTTGTTCCTTTGAGGTTTTCACAGCCTTACCTTGAATCGATTTGACTATTTCCTTAAAACGGTTGAGTTTCCCCTCTATGTCTTGCTTCATAAATTCGCCCTCGCGTTTCTTGACCTCAATAAGCTCTTCGAGTAGTTCCTTTATAAGTAATTCTACTTCCTTCCATCCAACTTCATCAAACCTATCAATCTGAAAAAACTCCGGAACACTGGTTAACATAGCAAGGTCTATATCACCCTCCAGATTCAATTTATCCTTTACATCTCTTAACCTTTCGATATAAAGTTTAGCCCTTTTGAAATTTATTGGAATCTCGTCATATTCACAACCATATATATATATGGATATTTCAACCCTGCCTCTTCTTATCTTCTCCTTAATCATATCATATATCAACATCTTGAATGGATGAAATTCCTCGGGTATAGTCATCTGAATATCAAGAAATCTACTGTTAAATGAGGCAAGAGAACAATTCACAAAAAATCTCTGAATCTCTCTTGAACCATATACGAACGCAGTCATAGATCTCATTTTTCAAGTATTAGAGTTACAGGACCCTCATTGATCAACTCTACCTCCATTTTTTCACCAAAGAAACCCTTTTTACATGGAACGAGTTTACTCAAGCAATTATAGAAATATTCAAATATTTCCCTTGCTCTCTTCGGGCTTTCCGCCTCTGTAAATTCCGGTCTCCTCCCCTTATCTGTCCTTGCATACAGCGTAAATTGCGAAACAATAAGGACTTCACCATTAATATCAGCCAGAGAATAATCGAACTTACCCTCATTCTCAAATATTCTGAGCCGGTATATCTTATTTGCAAGATATTCTACTACTTCTTTATTATCTTCTTTTCCAATACCAACAAAAAGCAATAAACCTCTTCCTATAGATGAGCTCTGTTTTTGTGATTTAACCTTTCCGGGATCTTTCATCCCAGATGGTTTATCTGAAAGAGGTACAACTTTTCTTACCGTGGCAGATACAACCCGCTGGATAAGGATTCGCAATATTATATCCTAAATTTTCCGAAGTCCTCGGGATTTATATCCTCCATATACTTTCTAATATCCTCGATCTTCTGGCCTTCATTTATATCCAGATCAATACTCCCCTTATCCATTACTTCATCTATAACAAAAATCGGGGTATGATTCTTGGAAGCAAGGGCAAGAGAATCACTTGGACGAGAATCAACCTTAAAGATTGTAGTCCCCTTCTTCAGATATAATTCCGCATAATATGTATCATCCTCCAGGGAAGAAACCACCACCTCTGAAATATCCACTTTAAGTCCTCGTAACATACTCAATATTAGATCATGGGTTAGGGGACGTTTAAATTTCTCACCTCTCAAGCCCTGTGATATAGCTTCTGCCTCATATGGACCTATCCAAATAGGTAATACTCTTTTCCTTTCTTTCTTGTCACGAAGAAGAACAACAGGAGAATTTGAGGCTTTATCTATAGCAATACCAGCGATTTCGACCTCAACCATCGGATTCTTCAACTACTGATAGAGTAATATTTGCACTTACATCTTGAAAAAGGAATAGTTCAATGTCGTAGGTCCCTAACTTTCTAATAGGCTCATCGAGTTTTATACCCCTCTTGTCTATCTGATATCCCTTTTTCTCTATTGCATCTGCTATATCTTTCTTTGTTATAGAGCCATAGAGTTTTTCCTCTTCTCCAGTCTTGGCTTCAATCGTTATCTGGATACCATTCACTTCATCCCTTATTGATACAGCAGATTCTTTCTCCTTCTTGACCTTCTTAACGTGAAATTGCTCTTCTGCTTCAAAGGCACGTCTCTTTGAAGGAGTATCTTCAACCGCTAATTTTTGCGGTATCAGAAAATTTCGTGCATATCCATCAGAAACAGTAACAACCTTCCCTCTTTCCCCAAGATGGGGATGATATTCTAATAATATAATCTTCATTGATGCCTACCTATATGACGTTTCAACGAACGGAAGCAAGGCTATTTCTCTGGCTCTCTTTACCGCATTGGTCAATCTTCTCTGGTGCTTTGGACAAATTCTTGTTATCCTTGAAGATAATAGTCTTCCACTTGATGTAGTAAACTTCTTTAAGATATCTATATCCTTGTAGTCAATATTCTTTATATCCCTTTTACAAAAATAACAATTTCTTTTTCTTCTTTCAGATGACACTCTACCTCCCTTTTCTCTTTTTCTATCAAACATTAATAGTTTATATAGTTTTTTCTTGTAGTCAAGTCCCAAAAGATGATTTTTTGTTAAAACCAGCGGCTTATATTCTTACACTCGACCCCTTGAACCCTCATTTATTTGACACAGATTTACACTGATTGGAACTGATTTTTTGCCACAGAGACACAGAGATCACAGAGAGAATTAATGTTTTATTTTCCCACATCCTTTCCCCTTCTATTTCACGCAAAGAACGCAAAGGACGCAAAGCCCATCACCACCTCCTTAAATTTTGTAATTTAAGAGAAAGAAGAACATTGAAAAACATTCATTTCTTTATTGAACACTATTGGCTGTATGATAATAATGGCAGATGAACACAGAAGAGAGTTTAATT
>JAGLZA010000085.1 GCA_023131835.1 Caldifarciminota bacterium | reverse complement strand
TTCTAATTTTCTAAACCCTAAATCCTAAATTACCTTTGACCCCTTATTAAGATGAATCATCAGCAGGAAGGGCAATAATGAATTCGTCTCCTCCTTGTTTCTTCGCCTTATAACATGCCTGATCTGCAGAATTTATAAGACTTGTAAGCTCCCTTCCGTTATCAGGAAAAATGGAAACACCAATTGAAAGTGTCAATCCTGGTAGATTCTTATTCTTCCTGACTTTTTTCAATAATCGTTTTGCCACTTTCTTTGCAGGGGTTACACCTGTGTCATAAAGTAACAAGAGAAACTCGTCTCCACCATACCTGCCAAATATATCCCCTTCCCGGAGCATCTCTTTCATACTCATAGCATAAGATATAAGCATCTCGTCCCCTCTAAAATGACCATATTGGTCATTGAATTCCTTAAAATTATCAAGGTCGCAGAAGAGGATAGCAAACTTATTTTTACTGCGTTCTGACCTTGCCATCTCCCTTGTTATTTCTTCTTCTAATCGCCTCCTGTTTAACACACCAGTCAGAGGGTCTTCCCTTGATAACCTCTTTGTCTCCTCATATAATCTGGCTTTTTCAAATGCCATTGCTATCTGGGCTCCTATGGAAATCAACAGATCCCTTGTGTCTTTTGGAAAATCATTCAATCTAAAACCCTCGATATCCAGGACACCGATCATTTTATCTTTTATTTTGAGCGGGATGGAGAATTCTGATCGGACTCTACTACCTCCTTCCTGATAGTATGGATCCTTAGAAACATCCGGAGCATAATAGGGCTCTCCGGATGCTGCCACTCTCCCTACTATACCCTCTTCTCCAATCATTAATCTTATCCCAATATATTCCTGAACAGCCTTCGCCGCATATCTGAGAGTAATATATTCATTGCCTTCATCTATAATAAACAGTCCTATATTCTCATATCCGAAGCTCTGTGTTATCTCTTCAACTATTCTATCAATCAACTCATTCAGATCAAAGGCCGATATCAAAGAACGGCTCATATCAAAGGATATCTTCAACTCCTTCAATGCATTATCTAATTTATGATAGAGCCTGGCATTGGAAATGGCTGATGCAGCCAGAGCAGATAGCAATCTCATCCATATCCTTGAATGCTCTTCAAAATCCTCTGGAATATTGGAAGTACTATAATTAATATATAAAATACCCTCGACTTCCTCTTCCAAAAAGATAGGAACTGCAACAATAGCTCTCCTCCTCTTTTTATAAATCGTAGGATTCAGGTTTGAAACTTTCCGTGTATCTGCAATCACGACTATTTCTTTATCCTTGATAGCCTTCCCTGATATTCCGGTATTTAATCTTGCAGAACTTTTATGAGTGGCCAACCTATCAGATTTTCTGTAATAGTCAATGGCAATCTTTTCTTCATTATCCTTTAGTAACAACAACGAAGCATAGTCAGCCTGAGTAATCTTAACAGATGTTTTGAGTATAGACTCTATTATCTCTTCTTTAGTTCTTCTAAAGGAAAGATGAGAAATGAAATCGGTAATATATTCTAATATTGCTCCGGGAGCATATTCATCTCTGACGCTCATATAAGTATTCCTTCTTTGCCTCTTGTTAAATCAGTAATGATAAATATAGTATTTGTCAAGGGTATTCTCCTCCCACCCCCCATTTTTAACCGCAGATGAACGCAGAGATAGTCGCTCCGCTCCAATGAAAAATGAAGAATGCAGATTGCAAAGTACAAAATGTGAGAGCGGGCTTCTGCCCGCAATCGTAGGGGCAAGATATATCTTGCCCGATTGTAGGGGTTCGATTTATCAAACCCGAATACCGCAAAGGTAGGGGCGTATTGCTATACGCCCATCCAAAAAGAATGCATCGTTGATTCTTGTGATTACTGCATTGCCAGGATCAGAGTATGAAATTTTGGCGAAGCAAAGCGTAGCCGTATGTCCGCTATTAGGCAACGTTGCGTTATATTTTATCATCTACTTTCAATTTTCTGTAACCAGTTCAGGAAATATTCATCGCCAGCATGCTGTACCAACTCGTGAATAGAGGCTTTCTTCAAAAAATAGCGAAAAACTGTACCATATTTTTTATAGCTCCCCCTATTTGTGCTTCTTACGATTCCCCAGATTTTGGCAGGCTCCAGGTTATAATTTTCAAACTGGCCTGCCGCATATATAGCAAAACCTTCAAAAAACCAAATAGGTCCCATTGCATCTTCATTACCATTTAGAATTCTTACATGAAGCCTATGAGCCATTTCATGGGTTATCAGCTTTTCAAAGGATCTATCCTCTATGCCTTCTGGATAAATTTGGCTATACACCTCAGGTGAAACGGACATAAATATCCTTTTTTCCAAACAAGCAGAGAATGCCTTTGGGAATTTAGTTGATGGATCTACACCAGTTATTTTAATAACTGCCTGAATGAATTTATCCTGGGTGCTATAGATTTCAGCCATGTCAGCGAAACTTTCCTTTACAAGATCACTCCAGCCATTCTGAACGGCAAAATTCCGTAAGCGCCTTTGAGCTGCCACTAATACTTGTTCCAACTCATTTCTTTGTGGCTCAAGCGATTTGGGCAAAACAAGAGGAATTCTATATATACTTTCTTCAATCATTTTCAACTCTTTCATTCTGCAACCTCCAGTGAGTATTATAGAAAACACGCTTATGAATATTATCAAACATTTCTTTGGCAAAGATTGCCTCCATTTTCATTAATGTCGCCTAACTTGTTTATATCCGACACGGTGTCGTATATACCTCCAATTCGGGGATATATGTGACGCGATGTCGTATATACCTCTCTATAGATATCAAAACTTCTCAATGTTACAATCCTTTCCAATTTGCAATTCCTATACCCTGAAAACTTCTAAATATCTCTGGAATCACTGTATACCACTTATCATTTATTTTTTATTGTATTACCCTTCATTTTGATATTCTATCATATTACAAAAAAGAGGAAAGTCAAGAAAAAAGTCTCCGTTTGAATCTACCAATCAAAACGGAGTGAAAGTGTATATATCAGCCCGGTCCTTGACATCGTAACAATTGGGTTCATGCTTGGGGGCGGTGCTTGTCCCCATATGGAATAGTTACACATTCCAAGGGGCAGGCCCCGTATGAAGTAGTTTCACACTTCATGGGGTAAACATCTTGACAATATCCTGTATCACGAAAAGAGAGATTGCTTCGCAAAAGAAGAGCAGGAAGAAGAACTCGCAATGACACCTCTTTTGAGCGCGAAACAAGTAGAGGCAATTTACATTTAGGAC